>USAD01000005.1 GCA_900552415.1 uncultured Parabacteroides sp. | reverse complement strand
CTGAACTGCGGTTTCTTCTCGTTATGGCGCACTGTTCTTTTGGAGGAGTCTGCGCGCTTTTCCAGACAAAATGCATGATCCGATCCCAGAACTGGTCTTTTCCTCGCTATATAGCAGAAAAGCTGATTACCGCAATGGTAACCAGCCTGTTCGCTTTTTGCTATATGAAATTGTTCGGATAAAGAACTTATTCTCTCTGTCCCTGGTCCGTCTGTCCGGCTTCTCCGCCGAATTCTTAAAGAAAGCGATCAGCCAATTGGATCCGGCCTTAGTGCCTGTCCGCCCCGGACAATCCATTAAGGCCTTTACGGAAGAGATCTGCCAAGTGATTCTTGATCCGACCGTCTTACCCAAACGGACGACACAAAGTGGCGATCAGGACCTGATCCAGGCATCAGCCAACAACTATTACGGCGAAAGACTGACACAAAAAGAGGTGGAGGATTTCTATGCCAGCCAAAAGAATGACCCGACTGACATGACACCCATCTCCTACGGGCTGAACAGCCGGCTTGTCAAGGAAAACGGCCAGATCCAGGAGAAGGTATGGAAAGTAGGCGGCCTCTATAGCCCCGCGATCGAAGCGATTGTCGCTGAGCTGGAAAAGGCGATCCCATTCGCCGAGAACAAGGCCCAAAAAGAGACGATCGAAACTCTGATCGATTACTATCGGACAGGTGATCTTCGTACATTCGATGCCTACTCCATCCTTTGGGTAGAGGATACCGCCTCGGAGGTAGACTTCGTGAACGGATTCATCGAGACCTATGGCGACCCACTGGGACGAAAAGCCAGTTGGGAATCAACTGTCAACTTTATCAACAAGGAGGCGACCAAGCGGACCAAGACCATCAGCGACAACGCGCAATGGTTTGAGGACCACTCGCCAGTCGATCCCCGTTTCAAGAAAGAACAGGTTAAAGGCGTAAGCGCTAAAGTCATTACGGTGACCATGTTGGGTGGCGACTGCTATCCGTCAACACCAATCGGCATCAACCTGCCGAACGCGGACTGGATCCGGCGGGATCATGGTTCCAAATCGGTTACGATCGAGAACATCACCGAGGCATATGACAAAGCCGCCCAGGGTAATGGCTTCAAGGAGGAGTTCGTCTGGAGCGATGAGGAACGCCAGCTGATCAAACGATATGGCTTCATTACAGACAACTTGCATACCGACCTGCACGAGTGCCTTGGACACGGTTCAGGCAAGCTCCTGCCCGGAACGGATCCCGACGCGTTGAAAGCCTACAGCTCCACTATTGAGGAAGCACGTGCCGACCTGTTCGGGCTTTATTACCTGGCTGATCCCAAAATGGTGGAACTGGGCCTAGTCCCAGACCAGAAGGCTTACAAGGCGGAATACTATAAATATATGATGAACGGCCTGATGACCCAGCTGGTCCGCATCGCCAAAGGCAAAGATGTCGAGGAGGCGCATATGCGTAACCGTCAACTGATTGCCCGTTGGACTTACGAGCATGGACAAAGAGACAAAGTGGTTGAGATTGTCCGCCGGGAAGGCAAGAGTTACGTGGTAATCAACGATTACCGCCGCCTGCGTGAACTGTTTGCCCAACTATTGGCAGAGATCCAGCGCATCAAGAGCGAGGGCGACTTCCAGGCCGCCAAGCAGTTGGTAGAGAACTATGGCGTCAAGATTGATCCCCGGTTACATGAGGAAATCCTGGAACGCTACAAGAAACTCAACCTGGCCCCTTATAAAGGATTTGTCAATCCCGTCATGCGATTGGAAAAGAACACCCAAGGCGAGGTAACCGACGTAACACTGGATTACACGGAGGGTTATGCGGCCCAGATGCTCCGCTACAGCCGGGATTATTCATACCTGAACAGCTATAACGACTAAACCGCACTAAAGATGGACGAGCGATTACAAAATATACGTAAACGCCTGCGGTTGGCCATGAATGGCACGATCTCGGCCAGCATGCGTGAGAAAGGGAATGTCTATAAGTTGAACTTCGGAGTGCCGATCCCAGAGCTACGCCTCATCGCCAAGGAATATGAGCCGAATGCCGAACTGGCCGAAATGATGTGGCAAGAGGATACGCGCGAACTGAAGATCCTGGCGACCCTGCTCTATCCACACGATTCTATGGAAGAGTCGACCGTTACCAGATGGATCACTGAGATCCCCTACCCGGAGATCAGCGAACAAATGGCATTCAACCTGTTACGTTATCTTCCTAACGAGGAAGCTATCCTGGGATGGTGCCTGACTCATCCAACAAAGGGAACTTACATCAGGCAAACAGGTCTGATCATGTTGGGACATTGGTGCCGCAAGGCCGGGATGATCACGATTGAATGGCTTGAGCCATGGCTGGCATTGGCTAAAACAACTTTCGACTCGGGAACAATATATGAACGACAAGCCGCCCTCTTCGCGTTGAGAAGCGCCGGACAAGGTCGTCCGGAAGTAGCGAACCATATCTTGGAAAGCTTGTCATCCTATAAGGACTCCAATGAGCCCTCGTCGAGAGAAATCTACGACGCGTTGAAATTCGAGTTCGATTATTCCATGGAATAGGCGCCATTATTCAAATAAACGCGCTAACTTTGTGAGCTTCCCTTTTTTGGGGTGGCAAAAGAGGATAAATATTAACAGCTATTAGATAATAACATGAAAGTAGATGTATTGTTAGGATTGCAATGGGGTGACGAGGGCAAAGGCAAGGTAGTCGATGTCCTTACGCCTAATTACGATGTTGTCGCACGTTTCCAGGGCGGCCCTAACGCGGGGCATACCTTAGAGTTCAATGGTGAAAAATATGTATTGCGTTCAATTCCCTCCGGAATTTTCCAGGGTGGAAAGATCAACGTGATCGGAAATGGCGTAGTCTTGGATCCGCTCTTGTTCAAACAGGAAGCTGAGGCCTTGGCTGCCAGTGGCCACGACATCACCAAACAACTCTATATCTCCAAAAAGGCTCACCTGATCCTTCCGACACACCGCATTCTGGATGCCGCTTACGAGGCCGCTAAAGGCGCGGGCAAAATCGGTACGACCGGAAAGGGTATCGGCCCGACCTATACGGACAAGATCAGCCGTAACGGTGTGCGTGTAGGCGACCTGTTGCACAACTTCGAGGAGAAATATGCCGCAGCGAAAGCGAAACATGAGGCAATCCTACGTTCATTAAACTATCAATACGATATCACGGAACTGGAGGCTCAATGGCTGGATGCCTTGAATTACCTGAAACAGTTCAAGCTGATCGACAGCGAGCATGTCGTAAACGGCTTCCTGAACGAGGGCAAGAGCATTTTGGCAGAGGGCGCTCAAGGCACGATGTTGGATATCGACTTCGGTTCTTATCCGTTCGTGACCTCATCTAATACGATCTGCGCAGGCTGCTGCACTGGTCTGGGTGTCGCTCCACGCCGCATCGGTGAAGTTTATGGTATCTTCAAAGCTTATTGTACCCGTGTCGGCAGCGGTCCATTCCCAACAGAGTTGCACGACGAGATTGGTGACAAGATTGGCGAGCTTGGCCATGAGTTCGGCGCGGTCACTGGCCGCAAGCGCCGTTGTGGCTGGATCGACCTGGTTGCCCTGAAATACGCCGTAATGATCAACGGTGTCACGCAATTGATCATGATGAAGAGCGATGTACTGGATACGTTCGACACGATCAAGGCTTGTGTCGCTTACAAGATCGACGGTGTTGAGACTTCCGAGTTCCCATTCGAGATCAACGATAACGTAGAGCCGATCTATGTTGAGTTGCCGGGTTGGAAGACCGACATGACAAAGGTAAAGAGCGAGGATGAATTCCCGGAAGAATACAACGCTTACCTGTCATTCCTCGAGGAGGAGCTGGGCGTTCCGGTAAAGATCGTATCGGTTGGTCCGGACCGCGAGCAGACGATCGTTCGTTATACGGAAGAATAAACGAAAGACATTCCCGACTGGCGAAAAGTCGGATCTGAAATAGCAAAATGGCAGAAGTGACTGTTATATAAACAGTTTCTTCTGCCATTCTTGTTTTGGCAAGTTTTTTGTTTATATATTCGCGAATAGACATTTAATTTAAAAGAGAAAGAAAAGTATGTATTGGATTATTTTTATTGGTTTTGCCTTATTAAGTTGGTTAGTCTCATCCCGACTACAAAACAAGTTTGAGAAGTATTCGCAAATCCCCATGCCCAACGGTATGACAGGAAAGGATGTCGCGGAAAAGATGCTCCATGACAATGGTATCTACGACGTAAAGGTGATCTCGACTCCCGGCCACCTGACCGACCATTACAACCCGGCTAACCAAACCGTCAACCTGAGTGAATCCGTTTATTACAGCAACAGTATCGCAGCTGCCGCCGTTGCCGCTCACGAGTGCGGACACGCCGTACAGCACGCGACCGCCTATGCGCCCCTGAAGATGCGCTCGGCCTTGGTTCCCGTAGTCAGCTTCGCATCCAACATCATGACATGGGTCCTGCTGGCCGGCATGTTGCTTCTGCATACCTTCCCGCAGTTGATGCTGTTCGGTATTATCCTGTTCGCTTCGACCACATTGTTCAGCTTTATCACGTTGCCGGTTGAGATCAATGCCAGCCAACGTGCGTTAGTCTGGTTGAGCCGTGCGGGCATCACAAACGTCAATACGCATGACAAGGCGGAAGATGCTCTCCGAGCAGCCGCTTACACTTACGTCGTCGCGGCTCTTGGTTCTTTGGCCTCACTGCTCTATTACATCATGATCTTCCTTGGTGGACGGAGAGATGAGTAAAACTTAAGGGAATAATTTATAGAATAATATTTCAAAAGTCCTGGATCGTCTTGGTTCAGGACTTTTTCTTTTCCAATCAAACGATTAAAAACGAATCAAAAACCTCGTCAATCCATCTTTTCCTGTAGTTAGGGAGAAATAACAATGGTGTTTTTGCAAGATCTCACGGATCAACATCAGGCCGATACCTTGTCCGTTGGGCTTAGTGGAGAAGAAGGGGCTGAACAGCTTTCCCTCCACCTCCTTACTGATTCCCTTGCCCGTATCGGCAACCTCCAGGCGTACAGGATTATCTTGCGTACGGATAAAGATAATACCTTTCTCACCTATCGCCTCTACCGCATTCTTGATGATGTTCAACAAGGCTTGCTCGAACAAAGGCGTATCCAACGGAACCGGTGGCAAATCATCTGCCAGATCCATCCGAACCTCAATCCGACGCTCAACGCATATCGTCTCCATCAGCCGCTCACAAGAAAGAACACAGTTATTAAGTGAAACCGGACGCAACATAGGTTCCGGCAACCGAACCACATCCGCAAAATTAGTAATGAAACGACTCATGCCATAACAACGGTCAATCGTAACCCGCAAAGCCTCACGGATATCCTGATTCTCCTCGCATTCGTCGTCAAAAGCCGATTGCAAGGTATCGAGCGTCGAGGTAATGCCTGCCGTCGTATTATTGACCTCGTGCGAGATCATACGGATCACCTTCTCATAGGCTTTACGTTCGACCTTAAACATCTCACGAGTCAGCTCCTCGATCAGGAAGAAACGCCGTTGAAAACCACGGTCCATAAAATAGGAAGCGGTACATTTGTAGATCCGGGCATCACTCATACGGATCGTTTCCGAATTCTCTAACGGAATATGAAGTAATCCCTCCAACAAAGGCTCATCGCAAGCCGCCAGCTTACGTCCAATCAGTTCTGCTTTATCATGACCATTCAGGAAACGGGAAACCGCCGGATTCAATGAAAGTATCCTCTCATCCAAGTCCATAATGATCACGCCCATTGGAGATGCCTGGATCAACAACTCCAGGAAATGATTCCGTTCCTCCGAACGCAACCGCTCGTTTTTCAACTGGATCATGATCTTATTGAACAGGTCAACGATACGGTCAGTCTCTTTTTGCCCTGTCTTCTTCAACCGGGAACTGAAATCCTGCTCCTTCAGCAAATCCATACCGTTACCGATCGCGTCGAGCGGTCGGATCGTCCGTCGATAAAAATAGAACAGGAAAAAGAAGGTTAACAGGATCAAGCCCTCCACCAGAATCACCCGGGGCGTGGTGATCCCATATATAATAAGGTAAAGGAACGCGCCATTAAGCGCCAGAACAAACAGGACCAGGAACAAGAAGAGATGCCGGAGTCCCATCACGCATCCCTCCTGTTTATATCGTAGGCGATCCCATACTTATCCAACCGGCGGTAAAGCGCCGCCCGGCTGATTCCCAGTTCTTGCGCCGTCTTGGAAAGATTTCCGCCATGCCGTTCCAAGGCACGGGAGATCGTCTGCCGCTCCAGTTCCTCAAGCGTGACCGGATTGTTCCCGACCGGTCTTTGAGAGATAGCCATTCCATAACTTTCAAAATCAGAGGCCTCAATCCTGTTCTTTCCCGACACCAGGAGTGTCCGTTCCACCAGATTCTTCAGCTCACGAATATTTCCAGGGAAAGGCAACCCACATAAGAAGGACATCGCCTCGCCCGAGAACTCCACTCTCGGCAAGCCATTTGTCTCGGCAAGACGATCGGCGAAATGACGAACCAGCAAGGGAATATCATCTACCCGCTCACGGAGGGCCGGCAAATGAATCGAGATCAAATTGATCCGATAGAAAAGATCCTCGCGGAATGCGTGTTCTTTTACCATCTCGGCCAGGTCACGATTCGTCGCGCTTACCACCCGGATATCCACCTTCCTCGGCCGGCTGTCGCCCAGCACCTCGAAGGTTTGATCTTGCAACACCCGCAAGAGTTTCACCTGACTTGATAACTCCAACTCACCGATCTCATCGAGAAAGATCGTCCCTTTGTTGGCCATCTCAAAACGACCGACCCGGTCGGTATAGGCGTCCGTAAAGGCACCTTTCTTATGGCCAAACATCTCGCTCTCAAACAGGGTTGAGGAGAGGCCACCCAAATTGACCTTGACAAAAGCCTCGGCCGAACGCTTGCTCCGCTCATGGATCGCCTCCGCCACCAGCTCCTTGCCCGTTCCACTCTCGCCCGTAATCAATACGGAAGCTGTCGTTGGCGCGATACGGATGACGGTATCAAGCACCTGCCTTAAAGCGACACTTTGCCCGATAATCTTTCCAAACCCATCATTCCGTGGCCCATCCGTCATACTTCATTCCTCATCATTGGCTCCCGAAAGATCCAAAGAGTTCTTGAGCGTATTCAGGAGCACCAGGTTGTTCCATGGCTTGGTGATGAAATCGAAAGCGCCGGCCTGCATACCCTGAACAGCCAAGGCGATCGAGCCCCAAGCCGTCATGAGTATCACCGGAAGCGTGGGCCATAAGAGCTTAACCTGCCGCAAGAGCAGGATTCCCTCCTCGCCCGTCGTGGTCAACGAGAAATTCATATCCATCAACACGAGATCGGGCCGACTCTCCCGGATAGCCAGAATCGCCTCTTTCGGTCCCTTAACCGCCAATGGTTGGTAACCGGCCCGTTTCAACAGGAAGGTCAAAGAGGAGCGGACAACCGCATCATCATCAATAATCAAAATAGCGGGCATACTTATTGTCTTATGATCGTTTCGAATTCGGCGTCTAAAGTACGATTATTCACGAAATCGTACAATGTGACCCCACGGATATTATAATAGTATTTCCAATAATTATACAACTCCAGAATATGATCCTGCCGGGCATTATCCTTGGCGTTCTGTGCGTCACTCAAGTCGAGCAGGTCTATCTTGCCTACCAGGAAAGTCTGTATGGCCGTCTGGTAACGGGCCTCCGCCAATTCATCCACCTCGGCGGCAATTGCCAACTGATCCGCCTGGTTGTTGAAGTTTTCAACAAGCAGGAAGATATCCTGGTTGAAATCCATCTGTTCCTGCCGGATCTTAGAGCGCACCACCTCACGGTTCGATTCCGCCACCTTCACCTGCCCTTTCCGCTTGCCCCAATCCAGAAGCGGAATCGAGAAGCCAACCTCAACCACCTGATTGTTTCTCAAAGGATTATAGGCACCATGAAAAACATTGTCCTTTCCCGTATAACCGACTGAGGCAAAAAGACTGATGCTACGCTGATTCCCTTTGGCTGTCGCCACCTCATAATCGGCCTCCAATTGGCGGCGACGGATATTCTTGGCGAAGGAATTATTTTCAACAGCCCTGTTCAAAACCTGTTGATAATCCAGGCGAAGATCGGGAACGCCCTCCGGCAAGACCGGATCGATCACCTCCTGCTCGCTCAAGCCCAAGAACGAGCGCAGCTGGAACATCATCGCGTTCAGGTTCGATCGGGCACTGGTCACGTTCGCCTTGGCCTCCAGGGCCGATTGCTTCAACCGCTTCAACTCTATCGCTGAGATCTGACCAATCTTCCGCTTGGCGACAGCGATCTCATACAGCTTGTCCGCGTTCGTCAGGTTTTGTTGGCAAATATCCAAATTCTCTTTAGCCAAGAGCAGATTGAAATAATGGGTAATCGTCGTGACCGTAACGGTCTCGACACTCTCCAGATAGGCGGCCTTGGCCTCCTCGTAACGGACCGGCTCGATGCGGCGTTTCCATTTCTGGTCGTTCACGCCGAAAATAGGTTGCGTCAAGGTCAATCCGACCGGCACGCTCATGAACTCGTTGTAAGCGCCTTTTCCCAATTGCCGCGTATAATCCAAAGAGCTGTTCAGGGAGATCTTACCTCCCGTCAGGGCGATATTCTGCTCGATCGAGATCTCGCCATTCATACCCAATACATTATTCTGTACATAAGTATAGGTTCCATCCGATTGCTGATATTTGGAGTATTGATTGGAATAGGAAGGGATCGTCCCGGTAAAAATCACCTCCGGCAACTGCTCCGCCTTATGGGTACGATATTCCCAATAGGCTGTTTTCAACTCGTTCAAGGCAACAACCGCGTCGACCGATCGCACTTGCGCCAAGTGGATTGCGTCAGTCAACGTCAACCGGGTGACAACCTCATCCCCATTCTCCGCCAGAAGCTCCAACAGGCATCCCCAAAGGCCAACCATAAATAAAAAGACTCTTCTCATTTGTCGAATGTTTTTGCCCTGCGGAAAGCAAAAGTCGTGCCGTAATTTTAAGTCGTTGATTGACAATACCGATATTCCTCAGACCTGTCCGATATCGGACAGTCGTATCCGGAACCGTACGCCCAAGCTGAATTGGTCTATTTCCCCTTTTTCTGTTCCTTTTGCAATTATACTTTCAAAAAGAAGAGCAAATATTTGATCATATTACGAAATAGACTAACTTTACGGCGTAATGATAACTTATTGTTTAGGAAACAACGGACAGTGTATTCCTTTTTCATTGCCCTGAGTCCCTAAAAAAGATGTCGAACCTTAATACGTTATCGCATGGAAAAAGCAAACATCGGAATGAATGCCGGACATGTATGGCGAAGACTGAATGGACAGGGATTGGTTTCGGTCCCTGAATTAGCGCGTAAGCTGAGGCTAAGCGATAGTGACACGACTCTCGCGGTCGGCTGGTTGGCGAGAGAAGACAAGATCCACATCGAGCGCCGTAACGGCATCCTTTATGTCAAGCTGAAATAGGCCTACCATAACTAAATTTACAAACGATCATAATCATATAACTTATCAATAATCATGGACAAGAGCAGTATTGGAATCAACGCCGGCCGCGTCTGGCAGAAATTAAGCGAGAGTAACAAAAGATGGGAGTATGAGGAGTTGAAACATGCCTTGGACTTGGCGGACCGCGACCTGAACGCCGCGATCGGATGGCTCGCCCGCGAGGACAAGATCCAATTCTACGAGGACAAGGCCGGTCATAAGGATTATCTTTACCTGGAAATCAATTACTATATCGGATAAAAGGATCAATTAATAGGCTCAAAATGCCTGACTAGGGTTGATCAGGTATCCTGATTAACTCTAATCAGCCATACTAATCAACTCTAATCAGGATGTCTGATCAGTACTAATCAGACATCCTGATTAGAGTTGGCCTGTCGCCTTACTCCTCCCGCAAGGCCTCAGCGGGCATGATCCGGGTCGCTCGCCAAGCGGGATACCACACGGCCGCGACAATCACCAAGGCCAAGGTCAGCCAGGTCAGCAAAGAGGCCACCAGGAAACTGGTACCTTTTGTCCAACCCACGACTAACGGGATGACCTCCGCATAGAGCAAATTGCCACAAACCAACAGGGCGGGTAACGTCGCCAATGTCAACAACAACAGGCTCTCAGCTATCGTAAAGCCCAACACGCCCCGTCTTGAGGCACCCATCGCCATGCGCAGGCCCAACTCCGCCCGGCGCCTTTTCACCCGGAACCAGAACGACCCGACAATCGCCAGAAAGACATTCACCAGCAGAAAAAGCATCACCGAGGTGATCACCCGTTGCCCGCTCGCTTCGGAACTGTTCTCCAGAAATCGGGCACGAATCGTATCGTAATCCTGGATTCCCGTCACCCGGAAATTCCCGGATTGAAGCCGAGAGCGCATCTCACTCATGAAACGATCCTCGAATCCCAAGAGCTGCACGCCGGGACGAACTCGGAACACGACATTCCACCGCATCAAATCCTCCTCGGACTGGGGCTTATCTCCCGACGCATCCAACAGAACGAACCTCGCGTAAGGTAACCTGATATGATACTCATCGTTGCGAACCGGCTCCGTCACCGCCACGATTCGTCTGGGAATCGTATCCTCATCTCCAGACCGTATCACCTGCTCACCGACGACATCAGTCCGTCCGAAAAACCGCTCCGCCAAGTCCGATGAGATAATCTCGTCCGAGGTACTGAGCAACCGCCCAAGCTGGTCGGGCGAGCCACCCGTACACATATGGATACCAAACACCCGGAAATAATCACGTGACACCTCATATAGTCGGACATTCCAGATTTTCAGGCTATCGTGCGACAGGCCCCACGAACTGCTGGAAGTCGTATAAGGCAATGAATAAGCCGCAAGCGCCACCGCCTCCACGTCCGGATGCTGCCGGATCTGATCGACAATCCGGTCGAAATTCCGTTGGGGCTCCTCGCTCCCTTCCGGATAAGCGACGAAGTTGGGCGAGTCGGTCGAGCGCAAGGCGATTGTCGCCTGATAAACCCGATCCGTCTTGAAACCGACCGGTTGATGATACAGCACATACTGGGCGATAAAATAGTCGGCCATAACCCACAAGGCAACAAAGACCACCAATAATTCCAACAGGAGCCACAGGTTCGATTGGAACTGCGCACGGATAATCTTCAATAAATGACCTATCATAAACGCTTCCCCCCTCATTTAACGATTAGACATATTCAACGACCAGACGATATCCTTCCGCACCGCCCGCCAGACAGGAACCAACGAGGAGAGCAGGTTCAACACGAGACAAACCGCAAGTGCCGCCAGGAAAACCCGCCAATTCAACAGCATACCACCCGAGAGCGTGATCGTATCGCCCATGCCGGATCGCAGGGCAAACGTGTCGGTTACCAACAGGATATTCTTATACAGATAGACAATTCCGTACGAGAAGAACAACCCCACCAAACCTCCGGGCAGCATCAGCATCAGATTCTCCACAAAGATCTGTTTGAACAACGTGCCACGAGGCGCGCCAAAGGCCCGGCGGATCCCGATCTCCGTCATCCGGTCCTGTATTTGCGAAGTGTTCAGGCCGGAAATATTCAGGGCCGGCACCAGCAGGAAAAGCAAGAGGAAAAGCGCCATAAGCCAATAAGCCTTCTCCCGGTCGATGCCCATCACGGACAAGCCGTGAGGCCGGATCTTTTCATCCGCCCTCAACTGCCCATCTACCAGCGTCGTATTATATCGCTTGATCGCCTCCTCCAGCTCCGCCTGCACCAAAGGCAGGTCACGCTTATCTCGCAACAGGATATTCGCCTGCAAATCACCAACACTGGCATTCCGTTCCCCCTTAGATTCATCCATAAACTGAGTCATCGAGGAGTAAGGCAGCCATGCCTCGGCATAAACATCGGAAAGGGCACCCGAGACATCCGCCACCACGCCACAAACCGTATAATCGACCTCGTTCAACCGGACGATCTCGCCACTCACTGCCTCCCGGCCAAAAAGCTGGCGTGCCAACGAGCGGCACAAGACCACCCGCCGCAAGCCCGAATCAAAGTCGGACCTGTCGAAAGGCTTCCCATCCAAGAAACGGAAATCATAAACCCGCCAGAAGTTCGCGTCGCAAGCCATGAAAAAGATTTTTGGCGACTCCTCTTCTCCGGGAACCTGCGCAAACATCTCATCTCCATATAAAAAAGAGTAAACCGGCCGGCTCGTCACCGTAATCGCCTCCGGGATCTCCAGAGATGAAATGATCTCCTTCACGTAACGAATCCCCAAGGCACTGTTGTAAGTACTATTCTTCCCTTTATAAGCATAAGTCGCCCACGACAGGTAACACATCCGGTCGCGATGATTCTCCGGGGCGATATTGGCGGTCTGGATATGATAGACTACCGCCAAGGCCATCACCATCGAGATCGCCAATCCCGTCCCGATGATGTAGACGCCGCTAAAGAAGCGGTTCTGCCTCAGCAAATGCCACGCTTGCTTAATATAAAGTTGGTATTCATTCATAATATCTATTATCTATTCAATAGTTAACCATATTCCTTCTCTCAATTCATAATAATCGGCATCATTAACATCTTACAAGCCCAGTCATAAATGGTTTATAATCGCATTCGTAAAAGGGTTACAAGCGCTATTCTTCCCGCAGGGCCTCCGTAGGCCGGAGCCGGGCCGCCTGAGAAGCGGGAAAGGCAATACCCACCACGATCATCACCACAAGCGCCAACCAGGCGAACAACAGGCTCCACCCGAAACGGACGAACGGTGAGATCCGCATCGAAGTCGCGACCAGGACATCCAAATAACTCATATTCCCGTAGATCAACACCGCCGGCACGAAAGCGAGCATCAACAGGATAAAGGCCTCCAACAGGATCTGGAAGAAGATCGAACGCTTCGACGCGCCAATCGCCATCCGCAAACCAATCTCCGGCGTCCGTTGCCGCGTGCGGAACCAGAAGGTACCGATAATGCCGAGCAACACGTTACACAAGAGGAATAATGCCCCAACGGCATAAAGCCGGATATTATCAAAGGCCGTCCGCAAGATCTCCTCCCGATAATAGCTCATCGTTTTCACCTCCTTGAGATAGATGTTACCCAACCGTAACCGTTGTTCCATATCCTTCTTAAAGTCCTGGACAAATGTCGCGCCATCCGCCGCCGGTTTCACCCGGATGAACAGGAAAAGGTAGCGAGGCAGGTCCAGTCCCGCCTGGTTGAGTTCCGCATCGCTCAAATCCAAATGTTTATAATAGGCATAATCGAAAGAGGAAAACTCTTGATAACGTTGCGGCTCGCACACCGCCCCAACCCGATAAGCCACACTGTCGCCACCACCCTGGTCGGTAATCCAGATCTCCTGCCCCCGCAGGGCCAAAGGCTCATCCTCATAAGCCTCGGCCACGGTACCGGTCACTACGATCTGGTTCTCGCGGATCGCCCGCTCAAGCGACTCGCTGGATTGGCTGTTGAAGCTCCGCACCTTAAAGACCCGGAAATAATTGGGGTCTACAAACCGGACGAAACCTACTCGCTGCATATCGATACCATGAAACGAGGCGAACTGATTCCAATACCTGTAGTGAAAATGGTTGTTGGTATAGCAAACCGACTCGACCCTCGGATCGGTCGACAGGCGCTCGATAATCGTCAGGAAATCCGCCACCGCACCACTCGTATGGACAGCGGTCGTATCGAAATCCGGGCTTCCCTCGGGCACGACACCCAACTCCACGTTATAGACATGCCCGATATCGAACCCAAGCGGACGCTTATATTCCTTATATTTAATATAAAGGTAATCGGCAGTGTAGAAAAGACAAACACTCACCACCAGCAACTCGAGGAAGACGAGCGCGTTCGCCCGCCGCTCATTCCATATTTGTCGTAATATCATACGTATCATAAGCTCACCTCCCATTTAAAGCGTCAGAAATCGTACCTCGTGCGGCTTTCCAGGCCGGCAAAAGGGCTGAAAGCAGGTTCAAGACAAGACACAAGAGAAAGACAGCGGCAAACACCAGACCATTCACCATCCCGATCGAAAGCCGCTCTTGTCCCAAGCTGGTGACCAGAAGCCAATCCCGCAAAAACCATATGGCAACATAAGAGAAAAGGAAACCGATCAGTCCCCCCATAAAGGTCACCAACAGGTTCTCGATCATCACCTGCCCCAGGATCCGACGGCGGGTCGCGCCATACGCCCGACGCAGCCCGAACTCCGGAATCCGTTTGCGGGTCCAGGCCAGGATAATACCCGACAGGTTGAGCGCGGGAACCAGCAACAAGATCAACAGCACAATGCCCATACGCATAAAGAAGTGGCTCACAGGTGTCTCGGATTCATTCACACCCACCCATCTTTCCAAATGGGAATAGGGTTGCCGGAAGATATTAGCCCTCACATCCGTGAGTGCGGCGTTAAAGTGATCCACCCGTCGCGAAAATTCCTGCCGCAAAACCTTTTGATCGCTTCCCTCCCGAAGCAGGATCGCGCATTCAAAGGAGCCAGAGATTCCCTCATTCCTGAATGCATCGTAATTACCCAAAGAGGTATAAGGTACCCAAGCCTCAGACCAGGCTACACTCGCAAATCGGGAAACATCCCGTACGACACTACAAACCCGATAAGTCACGAAATCGATCTTCACCTCACGTCCCGTCACCTGTTCGCTTCCGAACAGTGTCCGTGCCGCCGTCTCGCTCAAGACCACCTCCGGCAGGCCACTCTTAAAGGCCGCTCCCGTGAAAGGCGCTCCCGACAGGAAATCGAAGTCGAACAGCCGCCAATAGGCCGTATCAGTCGCCGAGACGGTCGCGTTGAAAGTCCGCATCCCATCCATCGTTCGTAAGTCGCCCTTAGTCCAGGTCTCACGTATATAAGCCGTTACCAACTCGGCCGACTCCAGCGGATAAAGACACGACTCGATCATAGACAACCCCAACGAGGACAAGGAGATCCGCCGCCCATCCGCCTTTCCCTCGGCCTTGACAAAAGAGACGTAATAGGTATCGGAACGATGGATCTCAGGCTTGAAGGCGGCCGTGTTGGCCACGAAGAGGATCACTAGAACCATGATCATCCCAATGGCCAAGGCAGTACCGACAACGGCAATCACCGTCGCCAGCCGGTTCTGGCCCAACAGCCGCCAGGCTTGTTTTATGTATAACCAAAAAGTGTTCATACCAGGGTTGTTTAAGAAAAAGTTACTCTACCTGCCGTCCATCAAAGAAATGAACAATCCGCGAGGTCTCTTTGGCCTGTGCTCCATTGTGGGTAACCATCACGATCGTACGGCCATCTTCCTCGTTCAGCTTATGCAGGATCTCCATCACCTCGGCGCCCATCTTGGAATCGAGGTTACCGGTCGGCTCGTCGGCCAGGATAATCTCCGGATTGCCGATGATTGCCCGGGCAATAGCCACACGCTGGCATTGTCCGCCCGAAAGCTGCGACGGGAAATGGCGCATCCGGTGCGAGAGCCCGACCTTCTCGAGTACGGCCTCCGCCGCCTCACGCCGGGCCTTGGCATTGACCCCGTGCCGATAGAGCAACGGCAACTCCACGTTGTCGAGCACATTGAGGGAGTTGATCAGGTGAAACGACTGGAAGACAAAGCCCAGCTTCCGGTTACGGAAAGCGGCCAACCGCAAGTCGTCCATATTCGAGGTATCCACGCCGTCGATCTCGACCGTCCCGCTTGTCGGCAGGTCCAACAATCCCATGATGTTCAGCAAGGTTGATTTGCCACAACCCGATGGGCCCATGACGCTCAGGAACTCACCCCGCTCCACCGTCAAGTTCACATTCTCCAACGCTACCGTCTCTACCTCGTCGGTCCGGTAGATCTTCTCCAGTTTTCTCAGTGTAATCATAATCCTTATTTTTTTATGTATTTCTTTTGCCCATTCTATAACAAATAATATGCCACGCCTTTAAATTACTGATTTACAACAGGGACTAAAAACAAAATTGCCCGATAACGAAACTCAGTGTTCGTTATCGGACAACAATCTCCACCCAATTACTCATCATGCAACGCCTCGGCGGGGTTCATCTTGGCGATACGTCCGGCAGGGAAATGGATGCCGAGACAGATCATACCTCCCATCAGAAGATAGACAACCAAGAGGACAGCCGAGAAACGCCACCAGGTATAGGCCAAACGATAGGTATCGGGCAGATCCATCAACAACATGTTGGCTATGAAGAGAAGTATGAGCGGCAGGGTCGCCAGCAAAAGAATCAGCCCCTCCGTCAACAACTCCAGACGCAATCGTTGTTTCGACGCGCCAATCGCCGCCCGGAGCCCAAGCTCCATGCGTCTCGACTGGGTACGCAACCAGAAGGTCCCGACAATCCCGAAAAAGATATTCACCAGCATAAAACCCACAAGAGCGCTCTTTTTCTTCTGGTCATCGAGACGACTCTTGAGACGGTCGGCCCTGTAGTCGCTAACGGGGCTGACACTCGAGACAAAGATATCTCCCGCCTCGAGCCGGTCGCCCTGCGCTCGCAAGAAATCGGCCATACGTTCCGGCTCAAACCCGTCGCGCATCCGCAACGCGCACTGGTAATAGAGAAGATCATTCCACTGGTTGTAGTCATCCAATACATCCTGATCGGTCCGCAAGAGGGCAAACCAGCAGGGCCCCGGCCGATCGAAATCGCTTTGGGCGATCGACGAGGAGACCGCGGCGATCCCCATCCGGTCGTCGGAAGCAGCAGACCATTTCACCGCCTTGCCTGTCGCGGAGGAACTATTGAACAAACTTTCGCTCAACTCCTTGGAAAGAACCACGTCGCCCTCGTGACTCATCACCTGGCTGTAAAGGTCATCCCCTTTGGCGTCTCGCATACGGAAGAGCTTGAAATAGTCGGGAGTGACAACATAGAGCCGGCTAAGCTCCACATGCCGGGCCGTATCCTCCGCGGAAACAAGTGAGGCAAACATCGTGTACCACAAATAAGGACAGGCGTTCCGCATTAACGCCACATCCGTCACCCCGGGCATCTGCCGTAAATTCTCCGCCAGGCGCAGCAGGTTCTCACCATCACTTTGGGTCGAATCGGTAGACAAGGCTTTTTTCGCCAACTTCACCTCATAGACATTCTCAATATCGAAGCCGGTAGGCTGGTGATAAGTATAGGTATCGACCAACAGGGCATCGAGCATGACCCAAAGGATAGCCGTCACCAACAAGAGCTCGAGGAACAGCCAGACATTGGCCCGGCGCTGGTTCCAAATCAGTTTCAAGATATGCTTAATCATGATGTATCTCCTTTCTCGCTTAAATTACTTGTTTGTCTCCTCCCCATTTCTCAACGCCTCATAGATCGGCTTACGAACGATCCACCAAGCGGGCATGCCCACCGACAGGAGGTTGAACAGAAGGCAAAAGAGCAACGCCAGCAAAAAGACCGTCGGCCGGAAAAGCATCTCGCCACTCAATTCGACATCGCCCGCCGGCAACATAAAATCCTTACAGAACGGGAAGAGCGCCAACGACAGGATCAACCCGACCAAACCACCCAACAACGTGATCACGCCATTCTCGAACAGCAACTGACAGACGATAACCCATCGGCTGGCTCCAAATGCCTTACGCACGCCGATCTCCGCCTGCCGCTTACGGACAGACGACTGGGTAACACCCAACAGGTTCAACACCGGCACCAGAAGCAGAAAAAGGAAGAGACTGCCCGTCTCCAGCCAATATTCCTTCGGATCGACAAAATGAGTGCCCATCGTACCCATCGCCTTGTCCCACTGTGTCACGGGATAGTCGTAAAAATGGACCTCGTTCTCTTGCTTCGTGCTGTTATATCGGACAAGTAGCCGGCTAATCTCCTGCCGGATCGCCTCAAAGTCTTCCGTGTTCCTCGCCAGAATAGCGACCTTCAAGGGGCCAACCATATTCTCTCTTGAGGAGAGTAACTTTTGCGGAAAAGTCGTATAGGGCACCCACAAATCACCATACGCCACAGAAGCCGCTTTACTCACGTCGGCCACCACCCCACAGACCCGGAAGGCTGTCTGGTCTACCATGATCTCTCGACCGACCGCCTTCGCCTCGCCAAACAATTTCCGAGCCAGTTGTTTAGAAATAACAGCCTGGGGCACCGCCGAATTCAGGTCGGCTTCCGTAAAGGGTTGCCCCTCAAGGAAACGAAAGTTAAAAACCTGCCAGAACCCGGCATCCGTCAACTTGATGGAATAGGTCTCAAACGACCGGCGATCAACCGGCGATACGGGTGTCTTATTCTCATAATAGGCCGTCACCGCCTCTGGAGCAGAAAGACCATAAAAACACTCTTTTGCCACTTCGGGCGACATACCTCCTTGATTATAATTACGCTCCGTTCCTTTAGTCCTCACCTCTGTCAGCTCGACAAAAAGCATCCGGTCACGGTTATTCTCCGGATAGTAGTTAGCCACTTGCACCTGCAACATCAGGACCACGACCATGATCATGGCAATGGCAATAGCCGTACCGAGGATCGAGATCACGCTGATCAACCGATTTTCCCTCAGCATTTGGAACGCTTGTCTTAAATACTGCTTTATCATCGTCTTAATTCAATTTAATCTTGTTTTTATTCTGGTAGGAACTCATGTCGGAAACCACGACCCGCTCGCCCGGCCGCAAGCCACTGATCACCTCGACCTGCTCATAATTGCTGTCGCCCAAACATACTTTCCGCTTACACAACTCGCCACCCTCCTGGACGAAAAGCTCATACTCGCCCGGCCCGACATAATAGGAGCCATTAGCCACCCGGAGCACGGCATCCTTGATAGCGGTCATTACATAGATATCAACCTTCAATCCCGAACGGAGGCGGGGATGCTCATCGTTAACCAACTGGACGGTGAAAGAGATGACACCATTCTTCGAGAGCGGAGTCACATCACTCACCGTTCCCTCCAGTTTCTCATTACCCAAACGCACGATTGTCTTGCCACCGGCAGCAATCCGGTCGCCGTAGGTATCCGCGATCTCACCCTCTATCTTAAAATGGGAAAGGTCCGAGAGAATGGCCACCCGCTCGCCTTGAGCGACCTGGGCACCAATCTCGTTATTAATGTAGGTCAGGATAGCCGATCGGGGCGCTCGTACACGGGCATCCTCAAGAGTACGTTTAGTCTCCGCCAGACTTTTGCGAAAGATGCTTAACTCCAACTCCTTTACCCTTAGATCCGCATCAGCCGAGGCCTGCTCGTTCTGATATTTCTGCTCATCCTCCTCCAGCTTCAGCCGGCTGACGTTATAATCCAGTTCCACTTGAAGGACCTTGTCGGTCGTACCGGCCCCCAAGCTATCCAGATAACGCTCATTGCGCAGCTCTACCTCCTTACGGCTCAACTCCATGCGCGACACCTTCAGCTGCATCTCCATCTCAGAGAGACGACTTTTGGTCTGTACCTTCAATTGCTCCAACTGTAGCACCCGCATCCGTTCCTCGTCGAGCTGTTTCTCATAATCGGTCTCCGCACTCTGTAAATCAAGTTTAAGGATTGGTTCGCCCTTCTCTACCTGATCACCCCCTCGCTTATAAGTTTCCAAGATCCGTGATTGTATGGGCGAATTGATAATCTCCTCGAAAGCAGGCACGACACGGCCTGTCGCATTGACCGAGACCTCTATACTGCCCTCATCAACGGTCGAGAAGACCAAATCCGCCTCATCCAGGCTGGCTCTCGCCCATTGCGTAACCAGTCCGACCAGACAGGCGCCGGCCAACAAACCACCGCCCCATTTCAACCATTGCCGCCGTCTTGCCCGAAGGCGTGTCTCTTTTGGTATTTCCCTATCCATAAGTCATTCCTTTTTGTCCCCAAACAGGACAAATAACGTGCCATTTTTCTAAAGCACTGATTATGAACAAGGGTTTTGAAAAGAAGTGTCCGTTATCGGACAGTGGATGTCCAAATTCGCAAGCCTATTCCATCCAATCCAATTGTTTCCATGGATAAGCACCATCATTCCGCTGTGGTACGCCCGGTGTGCTCCTCCCCTCCTTAATATATTTTATCAACAGGTTTTTCAACCGGTCAACTACCTCAGGATGATCCGCTTCCATATTATTCCTCTCCCCAGGATCAACACGCATATCATACAATTGAACAGGTGGTAACAAAGCCAAAGCCGCCGTATCGGTTGGGGTTGGCGCGCTCCAGCCACCCGAACTGGGAGAAAGTAACAACTTCCTGTCGCCCTGACGGATCGTGAATTGTCCCTCAATGGAGTGATGAACCGTCGCCTCAAGGATCGGGGCAATCTCCCGTTCCGAACGAATCGCCGGCAACAGGTTATAGCTATCCTCTCCTTCCGAATCTCTCAACCGATAGTTATTGATCGCCGCAAAGGTCGCATAAAAATCAGTCAAGCAGATCGTCTGATCCACCCGATGAGGCTTGGCTCCCGCTGGCCAACGAAGAACGCAAGGAATCCGGTGTCCACCATCAAACAGGTCGGCCTTATGCCCCCGATAGATCGAGTTGGGCGAATGCCCCAATGCTTTCAATTCATCAATCACGGCAGCCGGACTACAACCATTATCGGTCGTGAAAACCACAATCGTATTCTCCTCCTCACCCGAAGCCGCCACAGCGTCGAGCACCTGCCCGACCATGGCGTCGACCATCAAGACAAAATCGCCATACTCACCCAGGCCCGACTTGCCCCTGAACTCGGCAGAAGGCAAAATAGGCGTATGCGGCGCGGGCAAAGGCAGATAAAGGAAATAGGGCTGATCCGATTGGGCCTTCTCCTTGATATAATCGCAAGCTCGTCCGACAACGTTAGGCAGGACCTGCTCATGCTCAAAATCCGAGCCGGTCGGTCCTTTACGCCACCAACTATATTTTCCCTCATTTACGGTCTCACGATCAGGCAAAGCCGTTACCCGATCATTCTCCACATATACGTAAGGCGCCATATCCAGCGAACCGGCAATACCATAGAAATAATCGAATCCCCGGGTCGTCGGACCATTCTGGATCGGCTGGGAAAAATCGACCTTCTCCTTTCCCGCGTCGACATTCGCCCAATCCCAGCCCAAATGCCATTTACCAATACCCGCGGTCGTATAGCCCTGCCGCTTAAGCATAGAGGCGATCGTTTCACGCCCTTGAGGGATCAAAGCCTTATCATAGCCATAAAGAACACCCTCTTTCAAATCGGACCGCCAGTTATAGCGCCCGGTCAGGATACCGTAACGAGTTGGCGTGCTGACCGACGAGGAGGAATGCGCATCTGTAAATATAACGCCTTCCCTTGCCAGGCGATCGATATGAGCCGTATTCAGTCTCGAGGAATCACCACCTAAATAAGAGACATCCCCATACCCCATATCATCTGCCAGGATAAAAACAATATTCGGTTGCCGCTGTTGCCCCAGGCAAGCCCCCACTGAGAGCAATGTTCCCGCCAAGATCGCTATTCTTTTCATATCCTATACCTTAAATTTATTCCGGATTTAAAATCTCTTTCGCCCTAAAGATAATGTTTTCACCCCAAAAAGAGCCATGTCCGAAAGTGAAAAAAGCCTTGAAAAAACAGGTACGTACGTATCGACCAACGCGAGCGTATGTATCAGCCGACACGAGCGTTCGTGTGAAACCACACATACGTATGTGTAGGCCTACACATACGTACGTATAATTTAATCCTTCGAACCACCTATTCCATCGAGACCACACAGGCCATTTAAGTCCATTTTTATTTTCACTGCAGTGAAAATTCCAATACACTGCAGTGTATTCAAAATTCATCGAAGTGAAACTTGACACAAAAAAATCCCGGAAGAACTTGCGCCTCCCGGGATTCGGACAATATTATGCTTGAATTAAAATCAGATCGCGTAGAGAGAGCTGATAGACTCACCACTACATACGCGGCGGATAGCCTCAGCGAACATATCCGCTACTGAAAGGATCTTAACCTTATCACATTTCTTAGAATAAGGAATTGAGTCTGTAAAGATCATCTCCGTCAAAGCAGACTGATCAACACGAGTTGACGCCGGATCAGACATAACCGCATGGCTAGCGATCGCACGTACGGACTTAGCGCCATTTTCCATCATCAAGTTGGCAGCCTTCGTGATTGTACCAGCCGTATCAACCATATCGTCAACCAACAGGACATCCAAACCTTTCACATCACCAATGATTCTCATCTCAGCGACCTCATTAGCACGCAAACGAGACTTATGGCAAATAACCATCGGCAAGCCCAAATATTTAGAATAGCTGCTAGCACGTTTCGTACCACCTACGTCAGGTGTAGCGATACACAAGTTATCTAAGGGCAATGAGCTCTGGATATAATCCAAGAATACGGAAGACGCATAAAGGTGATCCACCGGAACATCGAAGAAGCCCTGGATCTGGTCCGCGTGGAGATCCATCGTGATCAAGCGGTTGATGCCAGCCGTGCTCAACATGTCGGCGATCAGCTTGGCGCCAATCGAGACGCGCGGCTTGTCCTTACGATCCTGGCGAGCCCAGCCGAAGTAAGGGATTACGGCGATAATCGAGTGAGCGGAAGCACGCTTGGCCGCATCGATCATCAATAACAATTCCATCAGATTATCAGAGTTCGGGAAGGTGGACTGGACAAGGAACACATCCCGACCGCGAATCGACTCCTCGTAAGAGACGGAGAACTCACCATCAGCGAAATGCTGGATATTCATCCGACCCAGAGGACAACCAAGACTATTGCAGATTTTCTCCGCCAGATAACGGGAATTTGTTCCCGAAAACACCAAAAACGGCGTATGTGCGCTCATTACACTCATTATTCGAATATTTTTGATCTTGAACTGTAACGCGAAATTACAAAACTTATTCACAATAACATGAGAAGACCCCAAAAAATAAGCCGCCCTATGGACCAACCACCAGGCGACTCCCATTAGGATTGGCTTTGGGGCAAACGTGGTGCCACTTTCGCCCCATGTTTCTTTTCACCTACCTAATCACCTTAAATTCTTATGACAAAGGAAGCGATAACAGGCCAGGATCGCTTGCCGGATCGTATAAATTATTTGTCTTATATTTACCGCCGCGCGAGGCGGCGGTCGCCCGCTCTGAAAAAAGGCCGCCCACCCATTCCGGCAAGCGGAAACAGGCGAGCGGCAACCTAACCTATAATGTATCTAACGCCCAGTACTTTCTCGCGTTTTTACTTCCAGCTTGCGTTCTGGACAATACGTCCTTCCGCTGTTTGGATTTCTGAGCTCGGAATCGGGAACACCACCCAATTGGAGTCGTAACCGCTATATTTATTCAAATACTTATTCTCGTAAGAGACAAAATCATTCAGCACTTTACCGACTTCACCCCAACGAGCCAAATCGTACCAACGGTGACCTTCCATACCTAACTCCGCACGACGCTCACGTTTAAGGGCTGTAGTCGCCTCATCAACACTAGCGAACGGTTTTGTATAAAGGCCGATACGATAATTGGCCGCCGTACTCGGCACGGTTGTTCCATTGACCTTGTCCTCATAACTATAAGAACCAACTGTTGTTGCGTCAGCTGCGACATAAGAATTAGCGGCACGTGTACGGATCTGGTTGATCATCTCACGAGCGGTCTCCAAATCGCCGTCATGGATACAGCACTCTGCGTAGAGCAACATCACATCAGCAAAACGCATGATATGATAGTTCTTAGCAGAAGAAACAGAAACAGTTCCGACAGAACTTGAGCCCATTTCCGACTTGAGCGGCTGCGGTTTCTTGTTCATATACGGGCCACCAATCGTATAGTCGCGAATCCAAGTCTAAACAGAGGACAGATCGGGTGTAACCCAATCCAAATAAGGCACGCCGAAACGACCAATTGTAATATCAAGACGAGGATCGGTAGCGACCGACAAATCAGACTCAATAACACCACCATTGATGACGGACAGAGTTGGCAGACTGTGGTAATCCTCTACTGGCAAACCACTTTCATCAACAATGAAAGAATTTACGAAATCGTAAGTCGGCTGGTAGAAACCCCAACCACCAACACCGGAAGCGCCAGGCAAACCGACCATCCACTGATGGTAAGGCGCATTCGTATAGGTTTGTGTACCACTAATCGTCGTTTGCGCATCAAAAACAGACTCTCCCAACCAATCACCTTCCGGACGGAAAAGAGTATAATAATCATCAATCAAGCGGAACTTTTGTCCCTTAGAATCTACACCCTGATCGATCACCTGCTTGAAAAGACTCTTCGCGTCTGCCCAATGATCTTCCGTTCCGTTAGCCCCATTATAAGGAGATGACCAATAGAGGTATAATTTTGCCAACATAGCGGCAGCGGCCCACTTATTGACACGTCCCTTGTCTGACTCCGGCCAAGTTTCCGGCAGATTATCCATCGCATCCTTAAAATCTTGCGCTACCAGATTCCAGACATAAACATAATTACCAC
>USAD01000004.1 GCA_900552415.1 uncultured Parabacteroides sp. | reverse complement strand
GGCTTGAATGTACGTCGTATTGTCAATGAGCCTACTGCTGCCGCATTGGCCTACGGCCTTGACAAGTCAAATAAAGACATGAAAATCGCCGTATTTGACTTGGGTGGTGGTACGTTCGATATTTCTATTCTTGAATTGGGAGACGGTGTATTCGAAGTAAAATCGACCAACGGTGATACTCACCTCGGCGGTGATGACTTCGACCACGTTATCATCGACTGGCTGGCTGAGGAGTTCCAGAAAGAGGAAGGCGTAGATCTGCGTCAGGATCCTATGGCTTTGCAACGTCTGAAAGAGGCAGCAGAGAAAGCCAAGATTGAGTTGTCAAGCACGACATCAACAGAGATCAACTTGCCTTACATCATGCCGGTAAATGGTGTTCCAAAGCACTTGGTTAAGACTTTGACTCGTTCTAAATTCGAGCAATTGGCTGATAGCCTGATCCAAGCTTGTATCGCACCATGCCGTCAGGCTTTGCAGGACGCAAACTTGTCAACCTCTGATATCGACGAGGTTATCTTGGTCGGTGGTTCTACACGTATCCCGGCTGTTCAGGCAATCGTTGAGAAATTCTTTGGCAAGGCTCCGTCTAAGGGCGTTAACCCGGATGAGGTTGTCGCTGTAGGTGCCGCTATCCAAGGTGGTGTCTTGACAGGTGAGGTTAAGGATGTCTTGTTGTTGGATGTAACACCGTTGTCATTAGGTATCGAGACTATGGGTGGTGTCATGACCAAGTTGATCGAGGCAAATACAACAATCCCGACTAAGAAATCGGAAGTATTTACGACCGCTGTAGATAACCAGCCTTCTGTTGAGATCCACGTATTGCAAGGTGAGCGTTCCTTGGCAAAAGACAACAAGTCAATCGGACGTTTCCACTTGGATGGTATTCCTGCCGCACAACGTGGTGTTCCTCAGATCGAGGTAACATTCGATATCGACGCTAACGGTATCTTGAACGTATCCGCTAAGGATAAAGGCACTGGTAAAGTACAGAGCATCCGTATCGAGGCATCAAGCGGTTTGAGCGAGGACGAAGTTAAACGTATGAAAGAGGAGGCAGCCGCTAACGCTGAGGCAGATAAGAAAGAGAAAGAGCGCATCGACAAGTTGAATCAGGCAGACAGCATGATCTTCCAGACTGAGAAGCAACTCAAGGAGCTGGGTGATAAGATCCCTGCAGACAAGAAAGCTCCGATCGAAGCCGCTCTCAACAAACTGAAAGAGGCTCACAAGGCTCAAGATGTCGCTGGTTGTGAAGCTGCCATGAATGAGTTGAATGGTGTATTCCAAGCCGCTAGTCAAGAGATGTACAATGCTCAAAACGCTCAAGGTGGCGCTCAAGCAGGTCCTAACTTTGGCGGTCAGGCAAACAATAATGCCAACAACAGCGGTAACAACAAAGACAACGTCACGGATGTCGATTTTGAGGAAGTTAAGTAATCACTGAATATAATAGCGAAAAGGGGTGCGACTTTGGGTTGTACCCCTTTTTTATTCGACTATCCCTCCCGAAGCCTAATAAACGACGGCCATTATTGCTCATTTTTCATGAATTTGCGCGATATTAAAAAAAAGTCCTTATATTCGCGCCTGCTTTTTCATGCTACAAAGCATAATTATTTAATACTAACAACAATTCAATTTATGAAAAAAGTTATCGCATTAGCCAGTTTAGCAATGCTTCCTCTCTCCTATGCGGCTGCTGAGGGTTTTCAGGTAAACGCGCAAAGCGCTAAGCAAGCCGGAATGGGTCATGTTGGTGTCGCCATGAAATTGGGCGCGGAAAGTATGCACTTCAACCCTGCGGGATTGGTCTTCATGGACAAGACCGTCGATCTTTCCGCTGGTCTCTCTGGCGTATTCGCGCACGCCAATTTTGAGCAAGGCGACTATAAGCACAGCTCCGACAATACGCCCAGCACTCCACTGTACGTTTATGCCGGATTCAAGATCTACGATAACTTGGCGGCCGGTATCTCGGTAAACACGCCATATGGTAGTGGAATCAACTGGGGCAATGATTGGCGGGGCTCGCACCTGATCCAGGACATCTCCCTGAAAGCGTTCAATATCCAGCCTACGATCTCCTGGAAGATCATGGACCGCCTGAGCATCGGCGCCGGATTGATGATGGAATTCGGGAATATCTCCATGAGCCGGGCTTTAATCGGGCCGGGCGAGTTGACCTACATGGCCAACTATATGTCGCAAGCCATCGCCCAACAATATCCGCAAATGCTCCCGATATTGAAACCCGCTCTGGACCCGATCATGCAGGAGATGGCAATCTATGACGACGCCGCGGCCGCTTCTGTCTCGCTGAAGGGAAACGCTGGTGTCCGTTTCGGGTTTAATGTCGGCGCGATGTTCGACATTAACGATAAATTCACGGTCGGTGTCTCTTATCGCTCGAAAGTGACGGCAAAGGTCAAGGAGGGGGACATCGCCCTGAAGTACGCGAACGAGGAACATTTCACGCAACTGGTCAACCAGATCAATACCCTGCTCCAGACCGCCGGCCAGTTCTTGCCCGAAGGAAGTGGCATGCCAACAGCGATCGGTATCCCGCCATTAAACACGGGAACCTTCGCCGCCGAGTTGCCGTTGCCGAGCAACCTGAACGTGGGCATCACTTACATGCCGACCAACCGATGGACCGTCTCCGGCGAGGTGCAGTTCGTGGGATGGGGCGCATACGACGCTTTGGATGTCCATTTCTCGCCCTCATCTTTGAGCGCGTACGATATCCACGCGGAGAAGAAGTACAAGAACTCGCGGATCTATCGCCTGGGCGCGCAATTCGCCGCCACGAATCGCCTCGATCTCCGTTTGGGCGCCTACCTCGATGAATCGCCTGTCGAGGACGATTACCTGAACCCCGAGACGCCGAGCATGGACAAGCTGGGCATCACGGCCGGTTGCAGCTTCCGCCCGACCAAGAATCTCTCGGTCGATTTCTCATTCTCTTACGTCACCGGATTCGGCCGAGACGGCTCTTACACGGATGAGTATATGTTGATGAAGGCCATTCCCAATGTGGCGGATCAATACAAGACCCGGACATTCAGCGGTCATTACAACGCTTACGCGTTCATGCCTGCTATCGGAATCTCTTACGGTTTCTAATATTCCGCCATCCGATGGTTGGACAGTATGACTTTTAAGAAAGCGAAACTGTCCAACCCTTGGACAATACCTCTTTTGTGAAAATGGAACTGTCCAACCCTTGGACAACATCTCTTTTGAGAAAGCGAAACTGTCCAACCCTTGGACGGCACTCCTTTCGGGAAAGCGGAACTGTCCAACCCTTGGACAGCACTCCTTTCGGGAAAACGGGGCTGTCGCACTTAACGGCAGCCCCGCTCTTTTCAAGGAAGTACGGATATCGCTCCCTCCAAAGCCTCCCCGGTCCTCAATCTTCCGGCCCCGACGATTTTACCTTAATAAATGGTAACACCAAGAAAAGCGGGACACAACAGATCATAACCCAAATAAAGAAATGCTGATAACCGATCATCTCTTGGATCCAACCGGAAATCATGCCGGGCACCATCATGCCCAACGCCATGAAGCCCGTACAGATGGCGTAATGCGAAGTCTTATATTCCCCTTCCGAGAAGAGAATCAGGTACATGGTGTAAGCCGTGAAACCAAAACCATAGCCAAACTGCTCGATCGCCACGCAGGCGTTCACCAGGAAAACATTCTCCGGCATCGCGTAAGCCATATACAGATAGACCAGATTGGGCAACGAGATCGCCAAAGCCATCGGCCAAAGCCACTTTTTCAGGCCATGTCGCGAGATGGCCATACCGCCCAGGATGCCGCCCAGCAAGAGCGCGATCACGCCGACCGTCCCATAGGCGAAACCGACCTGCCCGGTCGAGAGGGCCAATCCGCCGGCGTCTCGAGAATCCAGCAGAAAAGGCGAAGCCAGTTTCACCAATTGCGACTCACCCAAACGATAGGTCAACATGAAGAGAATCGCAATACCGATACCCGGTTTGCGGAAGAAGGAAACGAACGTATCACCGAATCCCCGCAAGACCGCCGCCGGACTCACGTTCTTACGCTGCTGGTCGGAAGCGGGCGAAGGCATGGCGTAACGATGCCACAAGGCCAATCCGATGAAAAGACCCGCCAACACGAAAAAGACCAGGCTCCAGGCAAAAGGAATCCGGCCCGTACTTTCTTCCAGATAACCCGCCAGCATCACCAGCAATCCTTGCCCCGTCAGCATCGCGATCCGGTAGAACGTATTGCGAATACCGATAAAAAAGGCCTGCTGCTCCTCCGAAAGTCCAAGCATATAAAAACCATCAGCGGCGATATCATGCGTCGCCGAGCTGAAAGCCATCAACCAAAAGAAGGCCAGCGTAAAACGCAGGAAGAAATCGCCCGGCAAAGTAAAGGCCACGCCTGCCATGCCGGCGCCAATCAGGAGCTGCATCGTCACGACCCACCACCGCTTGGTCTTGACCAGATCGACAAAAGGACTCCAAACCGGCTTGATCACCCACGGGAAATAGAGCCAGCTCGTGTACAACGCGATCTCGGCGTTCGAGACCTCCATCCGCTTATACATGATCACGGAGAGCGTCATCACCACCACATAAGGCAAACCCTCAGCGAAATAAAGCGAGGGGACCCAACTCCAAGGATGCCGTTTTTCCATAAACCCACCAAAACAAACGATTAAACATGAATATCAAACGCGTCAGCGTCCATCCAGGCCGGGAATTTCGTTCGGAATTCCTCCAGGGCGGAATGACTCAAGACGCAGGTTCTCGTAATCTCCTCACGCTTTCCGGCGTCGGCTATCTTCTTCCCTTTCGGGTCATACACCAGCGAGTCACCCCGGAACATGATCCCGTTCCCGTCGATTCCGACCCGGTTCACGCCACAGACATAAGCCATATTCTCGATCGCCCGAGCCTGCAATAACGACTTCCAGGCTTTTCGCCTTGGTTCCGGCCAGTTGGCCACATAGACCAACAGGTCGTAAGCGTTCCCCTGATTCCGGCTCCAGACCGGGAAACGCAGGTCGTAACAAACTTGCAAACAGATGTTCCAGCCCTTATACGGGACAATCAGCCGCTTGTCGCCCGGCGAGAAATGGGTATTCTCACCCGCCATACGGAACAGGTGCCGCTTGTCATAAAAAAAAGCCTCGCCCGCCGGCGTCATGAAAAATGCCCGGTTATAACGATGCCCATTCTCTTCCACGATAAAACTGCCCGCGATCGCGATATCATAATCGGCCGCCCATTGCCGCACGGCCTTCAAGGTCGGACCATCGACAGGTTCCGCCAAACGCTCCGCCTCATCGATAGCGAAGCCGGTCGTAAAGGTTTCCGGCAAGATCGCCAGATCCGAGCGCCCCTGCACTCGCCTGATCAGCTCACCATAATAGGCCAAATTCTCCTCACGGTCCCCCCAAATGATGTGGGACTGGATCATACTGATACGTAAGTCTTCTACCATAATATTCATTAAAATAAGGTTCATACTAAAAAATCCCGGTTCAAGGGAATAAATGATCTTGAACCGGGATTATAAAAACTCATCGCCCCAGACGAGGCGAACCCGCTCAAATCTGGACATAATTCTCCGGATGACAAGCCGTAACGCCACGATACATCTTGCGGATCGTCTCGACATCACGCGTATCGTCACCCGTCGGATAAAATACGGCTTTCGTTCCTACCTCCTTCTTCGCGTAATCAAAGTAAGCGACCAAAATGGGCACCTTGGCTTTCAACGCGATGAAATAGAAACCTTTCTTCCAATCCTCAACCCGCTTGCGTGTTCCCTCAGGCGTGATGGCCAACTGGAAACGGTCGTTCGCCTCGTAACGGGCCACCATCTGATCGGTCACGGAAGTACGCTTGCTCCGGTCTACCGGTACGCCACCGATCCAATTGAAGAACAGGTTAAACGGGAAAAAGAACCACTCTTTCTTGATCAGGAAATTGGCGTTACATCCGATTGAGGTATAAAACAGCTTCCCGATCACGAAATCCCAATTACTGGTATGAGGCGCTACGCAGATCACGCATTTCGGCAAGTCCACCCCTTCTGTCGAGCCTAATTTCCAACCAAACAGCTTCAGGATGGCCTTGCATAACACTCGCCTCATGCCTCCTTCGTTTTCGACAACTCGCCAATCTCGGCCATAACTGCCTCGACCTCCTTCTCCAGGTCCGCACGCAGTTCCTTATAATATTTACGAACCAAAGCACGGTTGTCTTTTCCGTCCGTATGGCTTACACGGGTAATCAAGTCCGCTTGAGAATCCAGAATCCTGGACATCAGAGCGTCCGCTTTCTCGCCATCCACGCCGGGCATATACATTTTACATACCATCGCCTCAACGAATAACTCTCCCATAACAGAGGCGATTGCCTTCTTAAAATTCTTTCTACTTGCCATGATTGTATAAATTAAATTACCACAAATACAAATATAAAAACAATGTTATTAAATATCATAACAATAAGGAAAGAAAAAACAGAAATGGTTATCTTCGCGGAAAAATTAGAACATATACAGCCAGTATGAAAGAAAATATTGAAACTCCAGAGTTTCTATTCGAAAGTAGCTGGGAGGTTTGCAATAAGGTAGGAGGTATTTACACGGTTTTATCCACGAAAGCGCACACGCTTCAAAAAAGGCTCAAAGACAACCTGATCTTCATAGGCCCTGACTTTGGCGCACCTTCCCCGGATTTTAAGGAAGATCCCAGCCTATTCACCGAATGGAAAAAGTACGCTAAATCGAACGAACAGCTAAACATAAAGACTGGCCGATGGGATGTTCCCGGTCAACCATTAGTTATCCTAGTCGATTTCAAGCCTTTCATGGCAGAGAGAGATGCCTTCTTCTACACCATGTGGGAGAATTTCCAGGTTGACTCGATCCATGCGTATGGCGATTATGACGAATCCTGTATTTTCGCCTATTCCGTAGGTAAGGTAATCGAAAGTTTCTACCGTTACCACAAATTGGAAAACAAACGAGTTGTCGCTCTGTTCAACGAATGGATGCTCGCCATGGGCGCGCTTTATATCCAGAAACAGGTTCCACAAATCGCGACCATCTTCACGACCCACGCCACCTCTATCGGGCGGTCTATAGCTGGAAACAACAAGGCATTATACGCTTACATGGATGGTTACAATGGTGACCAAATGGCGCATGAGCTAAACATGGAGGCGAAACACTCAGTCGAGAAACAGGCTGCCCATCACGTGGACTGCTTCACGACCGTGAGCGATATCACCGCGACGGAGTGCAAGCAATTGCTTGACAAAGCTCCAGATATCGTCACACCGAACGGCTTTGAGCCTAATTTCGTCCCTGAAGAGAAAGAGTATAAGAGAAAACGCAAGGAGGCACGCCAATGCCTGATCAACGCCGCCGAGAAATTATTGGGCTGCGAGATCGATCCCAACGCGTTATTGATATCAACCAGCGGACGGTACGAGTACCGCAACAAGGGTATCGATGTCTTTATCGAGGCCATGAACCGCATCCGTACTTGTGGTAAGCTGCAACGGGAAATCGTCGCGTTCTTGATGGTACCCGCTTGGGTACGTGCGCCAAGAGCCGACTTGCAAGAGGCAATCCGTCAGGATATCAAGACCGACTCGCCCATGCAATTACCCTTCATCACGCATTGGCTCCACAACATGCAGGAAGATCGCGTGCTGAACTACATTAATTATGCGGGCTTTACCAACAGCGCTTCTGATAAGCTGAAAATCATATTCGTTCCTTGTTACCTTGACGGGAAAGATGGCATCTTCAACAAGAGCTATTACGATATGTTAATCGGTATGGACGCGACCATCTATCCCTCTTATTATGAGCCTTGGGGATACACGCCGCTCGAAAGCGTCGCGTTCGGTATCCCAACCATTACGACCAACCTGGCCGGTTTCGGGCTTTGGGCTAAGAACTTCCTGTCGGGTAACGATATCATGGAAGGTGTCAGGGTGATCGACCGTACGGACTTCAACTATTTCGAGGTCGCGGACACGATTATGGACTCTATCCTGACCCTATCCGCAGCGGAACAGAAAAAACGGGACAAGATCCAGAAAAACTGCTTCGATCTCGCGAAAAAAGCTGAATGGAGCAAGTTCATCTCCTATTATAACCAGGCTTTCAGCATCGCTTTACAGCATGCGAAACAAAGAAATCAACAGTAAAACGGCACTTTGGCTATCGCCTTTTTAGGCAGATTAATAATTTAATCCTAAATTCGCGCCGTTAAGCCTATGATTAACAAATTAGTCTAAGTGAAACCATTAAAACTTCACAATAATGAAAATTAAAGCGAATAACGCAAACAATCCTATTTGGAGAGATGTCTACTCTTACTCCAAACTGCCAAAACAATTGCAACCTCTGCACGAGATCGCGACAAACTTATGGTGGGTTTGGAATCATGAGGGTGCTAAATTGTTCGGAAAAATTGATAAAAATCTCTGGAAATCAACAGAGGGTAACCCTGTTCTCTTATTACAGAGCTTATCGCACAACCGAATAGAAGAAATTTTGGCGGATGCCGACCTGATGAAAGAAATCGACGAGGTTTACGCCAAGTTCAAAACATATATTAATGTAAAGCCGGATTCAACAAAACCATCTGTTGCCTACTTCAGCATGGAGTATGGTTTGACAAATGTCTTGAAAATCTATTCCGGTGGTCTGGGTGTTTTGGCTGGTGACTACCTGAAAGAGGCCAGTGATAGCAACGTTGACCTCTGCGCGGTCGGCTTCCTCTATCGTTATGGCTACTTTACACAATCCTTGTCAATGGATGGCCAACAGATCGCTAACTACGAGGCACAAAACTTCAATGCCCTGCCATTGACACAAGTACTCGAGGAGAACGGCGACCCGATGGTATTGGAGGTTCCTTATCCTGGCCGTATCGTTTACGCGCACATCTGGAAAGTGAGCGTAGGTCGTGTACCTTTGTACTTGATGGATACCGATATTCCACAAAACAGCGAGTGGGATCGCTCAATCACGCACCAGCTCTATGGTGGCGATTGGGAAAACCGTATGAAGCAAGAGTACATGCTGGGTATCGGTGGTATCATGATGCTGAACAAGTTGGGTATCAAGAAACAGATCTACCACTGCAACGAGGGTCATGCTGCCCTGATCAACGCGCAACGCCTTGTGGATTATATCCAGAACGAGGGCTTGTCATTCAACCAGGCACTTGAGGTCGTTCGTGCTTCAGCTATCTATACAGTACACACTCCGGTTCCTGCAGGTCACGACTACTTCGACGAGGGCTTGTTCGGCCGTTACATGGGCGAGTTCCCCGGCAAGCTGGGTATCAGCTGGCAAGAGTTCATCGACATGGGTCGCGAGAATCCGGGATCGAACGAGAAATTCTCCATGAGCGTATTCGCCCTGAATACTTGCCAGGAGTCAAACGGTGTCAGCTGGTTGCACGGTAAGGTATCACAGAGAATGTTCGCTCCGGTATGGAAAGGTTACTTCCCTGAGGAGCTTCACGTAGGTTATGTAACCAACGGCGTACACATGCCGACTTGGGCCGCTACGGAGGTAAAACAATTCTTCGCTGAGAAATTTGGCAAGGAGTTCTTCACTCACCAGAAAGACAAGAGCTACTGGGAGAAGATCCAGAATATCCCCGACGAGGAGATCTGGGAGCTTCGTAAGACTTTGAAAAACAAGTTGATCGATTATATCCGCATTCAATATAAGGACAATTGGTTGAAGAACCAGGGTGATCCTTCGAAAGTAGTCTCTATCCTCGAGAAGATCAACCCGAACGCCTTGTTGATCGGTTTCGGCCGCCGCTTCGCTACTTACAAGCGTGCGCACCTGTTGTTCACAGACCTCGACCGTCTGGCCAAGATCGTTAACAACGAGAAATTCCCGATCCAGTTCGTATTTACAGGTAAGGCACACCCGGCCGATGGCGGTGGTCAAGGCTTGATCAAGCACATCGTCGAGATCTCTCGCCGTCCGGAGTTCCTGGGTAAGATCATCTTCTTGGAGAACTACGATATGCGTCTGGCTCGCCGCTTGATCTCTGGTGTTGATGTTTGGTTGAACACACCGACACGTCCGTTGGAGGCTTCCGGTACATCTGGTGAGAAGGCTGAGATGAACGGTGTATTGAACTTCTCTGTCCTCGATGGTTGGTGGTATGAGGGTTACGTTGAGGGCGCCGGTTGGGCATTGACCGACAAGCGTACTTACGAGAACCAGCAATATCAGGATCAGCTCGACGCGGCTACGATCTATCACATGTTGGAGACTGAGATCATCCCGACTTACTACGCTAAGAACAGCAAGGGTTACTCTCCTGACTGGATCCAGTATATCAAGAACTCGATCGCCAAGATCGCTCCTGACTACACGATGAAGCGTATGCTCGACGACTACTACGATCGTTTCTACAACAAGTTGGCTACTCGTTCGGCTCACATCCGTGCGAACAACTATGAGGTGGCTAAGAAGATCGCCGCATGGAAAGAGGAGGTTGCCTCTCACTGGGATTGCTTCCAGGTTGAGTCCTTCAAGTGCGATCAAGACCTGTTGACCAACGGTCCGATCGTCGGCAAGGAGTACAACTTCGACTTGGTAATCGATCGCCACGAGTTGCAAGGTATGTTGGGTGTTGATCTGGTCATCACGAAAGAGGATCCGGAGAAACACAACCTCAGGATCGTCACGACTGAGCAATTCTCGCTCGTCAAAGAAGAGGGTTCCAAGCTCTACTTCAAGCTGGCGGCGACTCCGACAGAGGCTGGCAACCAGAAGATGGGCTTCCGTGTGTTCCCAATGAACAAAGAGTTGCCTCACCGTATGGACTTCGCTTACGTTCGTTGGATCCAATTGTAATCCAGAAGGACGATAAGATAAGGCTCAATCCCCGACAAGGTCGCTCAGGTCCTTGCCGGGGATCTTTTTTTAACAGTTAGACTCATCACGCACATAGACCTTAGCCGTTCCCCGTCCGGAGAAGGTAAGACCAGAGGCCGGGTCCTGCCGGAACGCCTTGAGTTCACGGGCTGCCGTCGACCGTGAAAGGCCGGTCAGCCGGGCATAATCCATCACTCGCATCACCCCATTCTCCTTCAGATAATCGAGCGCCAAACGAAGCCGCTCCTCCAGCGTGTAGGGCGAGCGTCGCAATCGGCAAACCGGCCCGCGTTCGAGCACGCAACCTTGATCGGTCTCCTGGACCAACCGTTTATCGACCCTGAAATTAATGCCATTCACCTCAATACTTCTCGCGTTGAGTTTCTCCCCTTCCCCGTCGAGCGAGTCCATCTCCTTGCCTCTGCGCACGCCAAGGGTTGCCTTGAATGTCCCTAGCCCATCAATCGTAACCGTATGGCCACGCCCCAACAGGTCGGCCAGCTTGCTTGTCATCTGGTACAGCACGTGCGACACGCTGCCCTCACTCAAACCTCCACCTGCCTGACTGACCAACCGGATAAACTCACGGGTATCAATATTACCAACCGACCTAATCCGATAATAGGCTCTCGTCTCTCCTTTGCCCGTCATATCGGGCATCTCCTGTTTGATATACTTAACCATTCTTATTCTTGCCTGATGAGAAATTATTTTTGCAACTACCTTAAATATAATCAATTCCGCATGAAAAGTCAAGATCAAACCGTGAGATAATTATCTCAAGGCCCGAGATAATTATCCCAAACCTTGAAATAAGTATCCTATGGCTTGGGACAAGGATTTTCTTCGATACGACGGAAGAACAGGTCCAGAACTGAATTTCTTTTCTAGCTGTAACACATACTTTTCCAAAAGTCCGGCACAATTACAACGCGACCACACAAGAATGGCAATGGAGGCTGGGAACATCTCCTGATGGGCAAGGAGATCGGAAAGCTTAACAAGCAATAAACAACTCCCCCATAAAAGAGCAGGGTGTATCAACCGCTTTTATGCGGCTTGATACACCCTGTTCCTTTATATTTACCGTACACCTATTTCTTGGCCATCATCAGCCATTTTCCATCTTTCTTGACCAGGACTTGAGTCGATTCCTCCTCGCCACCGTCACCGAAATAGATCTTGAACCGGACTTTCGCCCAATCCCCTTTCTCGTTGACCTCCTCAGAGAGAATCTCAAAATCTTCTATGCCGCCCCGTTTCTCAAGTTCCTTCGAGCTCTTCTCGCTCATCAGGGCCACATAACCTGCCTTCTGACGCTCGATCTCCTTATCGGAAAGCTTATCGCTGAAACTCATTCCATCAACAAAGGCCTCCAGGTCATCGTCCTGAAGCTCGCTCAGGTATTTTTCCATCGCCTTACTTGGCGTATTCGACGAGCAGGCGGAAAAAAACAACGCCACCATCACGAAACTTAAATAAAACAGTCTTCTCATACTCTTCTCTATTTTTAGGTTAAACATTTATTCCTTCTTAAAACTCAAACAACAAATCCAATTTCCCACTCTCAAAAAGATCGGATGGCAAAAGAAAATCGCCATGAAAACCGGGCAACTGGATTCTGCTGATCCTTCCTTCCGGCAGGTCAATGCCTTGAGTCCGATACACGAAATCGACCAGTTCTGTACAATACAACCGGGTTGTATCCGCCAAGTCATAATCGTGATCAAACAGGACACGCTCAAGAGCAAGACGCCCGGCATGGCAAGCAGCACCGGCACATAAGAGGGAATCGGCCTTGACCCGCATCACCGCGCCACATACCGCCCGGTCAGCGGCAAAAAAGCGGTCAACCGGCTCACATTTGACCCGATCGACATCCGTAGCGTCAACCGGCTCGCCCGGTACGGCATGGATCACGAACCATTCATCTCCCTCTCTTTTCAAGAGACCCACATGCGAATAGACACCGCCAGCGTCGGCCGCCAAAACGGCCCGACTGGTCAAGCCTCCACCTCGCCTGAACGCCAGGTCACCATCCCTGAAGCGCCCGTAAGGAAGATCCAAGTTCCTGCCTATACGAGTATCCGGTTCCCGACATGCCCATAACAGACAGGAAAACAGCGCTAGCATCCATAAGCCCCAATCACCACTCTTTCCCATACCTCTCGCAAAAGTAAATGAATATCGTCAATAAACAATAGGGCCACCGGATGAACCGGTTTGTCGTCACGTTATTTTATGTCCGGATGGCGATAGCGCCCCTTCTTAACCGTGATGTTACCATACTCGATCGCCCGTGTCGGACAACGATGCACGCAAGCGAGACATTGGACACACCCATGCCTCTTCCACCTTGGCCGGCCATCATCATCTATCGTGATAAGCTTCGACGGGCAGATCCGTTCACATAAGCCACAAGAGACACACCGGTCCGTCGCCCGGAAATAATTTCGCAGACGTAAACTGGCCCTGAACAACGGATTAACCAAACGGGTCTTAAGCGCTGGCATCGAACCTGCCATATAGACCGGCATCGCCTCGGCATTTCCAAGCAGACTATTCGCCACTTCAGCCACCTGTCTCTCGGCATTCTCCAACTTCTGTCGCTCAAGCGCCTTATCGTCGACATCGAAACCTGGCAACAATATATAATTATTAGGCATACAAACCGACAGACAAGCGGAAAGGCGCACACCCTGCCGCATCAAGAGACGACTGACAATCTCGTCGGTCCGGCCACAATCATCACCACAGACACACACTGCGGCCACCTGTTGCCCCTCGTAGCCCTCGATCAACAGCTGTCCCAAAAAGCGACGCATGTATTCGGCAGGTCCCCATGAATGGACCGGAAAGACAAAAACCAAGCGTTCCTCTTTTTCCAAGTCAATAATCGGACTGACCGAGGGATCAGCCATCACTTGAACGATATTCCGCACGGACTCACCCAAATAGGAAGCCAAACGCTTCGCGACCCAAGCGGAATTACCGGTTCCTGAAAAATAATAGATCATAGAATTCTTACATTTTCTTATAAAACAAGCATAAAAATTTGTCTTTATGAAAGCAAACCTTTTATTTTGCGAAGATATTTAATTCGTAATACACATGAAAAAAGTTTGGCTATTATGTGCGGCATGCGCTTGCTTAAATTTTGTTCCGGCGAACGCGCAGGATGCCGCCATCAAGAAAATCATCGAAATCGGCCAGACCGACAATCAGGTCATGCACCAGTTGGATATCTTGACCAATCGGTTTGGTGGCAGGCTCATCGGTTCTGACGCTTATGAGAATGCGGCAGAATGGATGGTCCATGAGTACAAGAAATGGGGATTGGATGTAGAACTGCAAGAGGCGGGATCCATACCGGTCGGTTTCAACCGTGGGCCATGGTTCGGGCGTCTTCTGGGCGAGAACGGAATGACACTTCATTTCGCGACACCATCTTACACCTCTGGTACGAAGGGCGTACAACGTGGCCACGTCGTGATCGAACCCCGTACCGAAGCGGAATTCAAGCGGATCAAAGGTCGCCTCAACGGCGCTTGGGTCCTGATATCGGGAACCAATACGGGATGGCCTATCGACCGCTCGGCGGCGGGTGATTCCATCCGTGCGGAAATAAAGAAAGAGAACGAGGAGATCACACGCAAGAACCGTGAGATCCAGATGAAGAACCGCGAGACGGGCGAGAACACGCCACTCCTGGAATATAAGGAATTCCCCGGCCTGTTCTACAAGGAGATGTGCGAGGCGGGCGCCTTGGGCTTCATCCAATCGTCAGAGATTCCTATCCGTGCGCTCTACGATCGCAAGATGCTGGACCAGATGACCTTCGACAACCTGCCTGAGCAACCGGACATCAAATTGGACAAGCACCAGTTCGCCATCATCAAACAGATGGTTGAGGAGCGTCGCGACTTCCAGCTGGAATTCGACATCCGTAACCACTTCAAGCTAGGACCGGTGAAATATCATTCGGTAGTCGCTTCCATTAAGGGAACGAAATATCCGGATGAGTATGTCATCGTCAGCGGTCACCTCGACGCCTACGACGTGGCGACCGGTGGCATCGACTGCGGTACGGGTATCGGACCTATGATGGAAGCGGCCCGCATGATCGCCCAATCTGGGGCGAAACCCAAACGGACAATCCTCTTCATTGCCTTCGCCGGTGAGGAATTCGGTTTGTTGGGTGCCAAGGCATGGGTGAAAAACAATCCAGAGAAGCTTGCCAAGATCTCGAATATGTTCAACCGTGACGGCGGTCCGGAGCCTCCAGTAGGCATCTCTGTCCCGCAAGCGATGTACGACGACTTTGTCAAGATCTGTGAGCCGATCAAGAAGATACGTCCAGACTATCCCTTTGAGGTAAAAGTCAGCGAGCCGCGCAAGCAACCGAAGACACCGGGCGGCACCGACGCGACCGTGTTCGCCGTCGAGGGTGTCCCGACCATTGGTTTCACGACCGAGGACTTCAAGGGCTACGACTTCCGTTATGGGGAGATCTGGCACACGGAACGTGACCTTTACACAAAGAATATTCCCGAATATCAGGAGCAGACCGCAACCGTAACAGCTATCGTAGCGTTGGGTGTCGCTAATCTCGACAAACAACTCTCACGGGAAGGTTTATATAAGAAAGAATAATCGATTAACGGAGTAAACAATAATGCCCATCGTCAGGAATTGACGATGGGCATTGTCTTTTATGAATAACGGGCATTATCAAGACCCAACCACAGGCATTCTTATCCAACCATTACTTAGGCAGGTTGAAAGCGACACTCATCTCACGCATCTCCTCTGCCGTCATGCCCGCGGGCACGAAACCCATATTGCGAGCGGACATATAGATCTGGGCAGACTTGTTCAACACGTCGATCTGATCGAACGCCTCAAAGATATCCTCGCCAACAGCAAACGCGCCATGTTTCTCCCAAAGTACGACGTCGTAATCGTCGAGCTGACGGATAGTCGCATCCGCCAATTGGCTCGAACCAGGCAAAGCATACGGCGCTATACCCAAACCACGAGGACAAAATGCCTTCGTCTCGGGGATCATGCTCCACAAAAGGTTTGAAAGGACATCCTTACCCAAGAAGGGCGCATGATGCGACATGGCGATCAACTCGATCGGATGGGTATGCAAAGAGGCACGGCATTTCGAGCCCGTCGACAACAGGTAATCATGCACGCCCAAGTGCGACGGCAACTCGGAAGTCGGCATGACCGGCTGATCAGCGACAATCTCATAACGGGCACAATCGTCGAGTATCCGGATCACGGCTCCATTTTCCATCGGCCAACGGGCCAAGTCACGCATCCGTTTATTGGTGCCCTTGCAATAGAAATAAGTCCCTTTCAGGTGGGGCAAAGTCAAGCCGATCTCGAAAGGACCCGCTACCGGCGGCATTTGCCGGATCTCATCATCAATCCATTCCGTAATATTGATCGTAATGTTGCCACCATTCCGCTCGGCCCATCCTTTTTGCCAAAGATAGCCGGCCACCTCGGCGCACCGGTTTACTTCCCTTGCCAGTGCCGGGCGATTTTCCAATATTGATTTCATCTTTTTACGATATTAAAATACGCACTTAAATAATAACCGCGAAGGTATCGCCTATTTCCCAAACAGGAATCCCTTTCGCTAGAAACTTATCGCTTGGAGGTTACTTCCACCTCATAACGTTCTACCTCTTGGATATAATCCTCACCAACAGGCACCTCTTGCCTCAAACAAAACATGTCCCAAACCGCTGGCCAAGGCAGGCTCTTCACCTCCTCTTGCAAGGCCAACCGCTCGAAGAGGCGTTTCTCCTCCTCATACTCCGACAGGAGCGCACGCGGCTCGAGCAAAGCCCGGAGCAAAGCCTTTTGCGTCGCCCGTATCCCGACAACATAAGCCCCGATCCGGTTGATTGTCGCGTCAAAATAATCCAACCCGATATGAACACGACTTAGAGCATCACAGCGCACGATCTCGCGGGACAGATCAAGAAGGTCGTCATTCAAGATCACGACATGATCACTATCCCAACGCACGGGGCGACTGACATGCAACGTCACCTCTGGCGTGAACAACAACAGCGACGACAACTTGTCGGCGATGCTCTCCGTCAAGTGAAAATGGCCAGTATCCAAAGTGACCATCTTTTGGTTTTTCACGCCATAACCCAAGTAAAAATCGTACGAGCCGACAGTATAACTTTCCAATCCAATACCGAACAGCTTGGCTTCGATACAATCTTTCATGTGCTCATAAGGTATCGAGAAAATCTCATCCAACGAGCGCTCCAAAAGCTGACGATACCTCAACCGTGAGGCAGGCACCTCCTTGCTTCCATCATGGATCCAAAGATTCATGATACAAGGATCACCCTGCGACTTACCCATTTCCTCACTGATCCACCGGCAACGTCTTGTGTGCTCAATCCAAAAATCACGGATTCCCTTATCCGGATTGGCTAACGTCAGGTCGCCACTCTTAGGGTGCGAGAAAGAGGTACTGTTAAAATCGAGCCGCAAACCCTGTTCCTTCGCCCAACTCATCCAACTCTCGAAATGCCTGGGTTCTATCTCATCACGATCCACCTTCTCGCCCTGAAAATCACCATAGATCGCATGCAAGCTCAACCGATGTTTTCCGCCAACCAACGACAAGACTTTACGGATATCCGCACGTGTTTCCTCAATATTACGGGCCCGACCAGAATAATTGCCAGTCACCTGAATACCTCCGGTCAAAGCGCCTCCCAGATTCTCATACCCTACCACATCGTCCGCCTGCCAGCAATGCAATGACAAGGAGATTCCCGATAAGGTCTCTATCGCCCGTTCCGTATCTACACCTAAAGCGGCGAAGCGCTCTTTCGCCGACTCATAGGCCATTAATATACTTCTCTCTTTTTCCATGATATTATAGATTTTGTTGGTTTGTCACTTCACGAAAATGGGCGTAAGCCTTCTCCCAATAAGTCCGCTCGCCTTCCGGATAAAATGATTCTATCTCAATATGATCCCGGATCATCCGTCGCATGGCCCAACGGTCGGCCGCCAGACCTGCGGCACGGGCTTGTACCAGGCAATTGCCTAAAGCAGTCGCCTCCGATGGCCCCGCTATAACCGGCAACCCAATAACGTTCGCCGTCAATTGATTTAGGGCCCGATTACGTGAGCCGCCCCCAATAATATGCAGGCAACGGATCGGAAAAGGAGCCATCGCCTTCAAGTCGTCCAACACCCGACGATAGCTGAAGGCCAAGCTCTCAAAGACACAACGGACAAACTGACTATCGCTTTCCGGACAAGGCTGTCCCGTCATCCGGCAATAGTCCACAATAGCCCCCGTCATACTTGCCGGATTCGAGAAACGGGGATCATTGGGATCCACCCATGCCGTCGCCCCAATCCCATCCGCCATCATTTTCGTAATTGCCTCATAGGAATAATCACGCCCAGCCTTACGCCACTCTGCCCGGCAGCGCTCGATCAGCCACATGCCGGTAATATTCTTAAGGAAACGGATCGTCCCGTCGATTCCACCCTCATTAGTAAAATTCCGGTCAAAAGAGCGATCCGTTATAATCGGCTTCTCCGTCTCTATTCCCATCAAGCTCCAAGTTCCGCTACTCAAATAGGCAAACTCCTGATCCAAAGCGGGTACTGCCGCTACGGCTGAAGCCGTATCGTGTCCGGCAACAGCGACCACCTTGACTTTGCCTAAGCCCGTCTCTCTCGCCAAACCGTCAGAAAGAAAACCGACGGTCGTTCCCGGCAAGACCAACTGAGGGAACAGTCCCGACTCAACCCCGACCGCAGCAAGCAACTCCGGATCGAACCGACGGGTTGTAGCGTCCAATAATTGCGATGTGGAAGCGTCCGTATACTCACACACCCGGTTACCCGTCAATAAATAGGACAACAGATCAGGCATGAACAATAGATCAGAGGCATGCGCCAAAGGCTCATAACCCTCAGCGACCATCCGATCCAACTGATAAAGCGTATTGAAATCCATCACCTGTATTCCAGTCTTTCCATAAACCGTCTCCCTTGGAATTTTCCGGAAGAAAGCTTCCGATGCCCCATTCGTGAAAGGATCCCGATAAGCACGAGGCAAGCCAAGTAACGTCCCATCCTTAGCGACACAACCAAAATCGACACCCCACGTATCGATTCCAATAGAGGCTATCCGTAATCCCTCACGGTCACAAACCATCAATGCTTGTCGCAGCTCCTCATAAATCCGGTACACGTTCCAATATGATCGTCCCTGAATCCCCAAAATCTCATTCGGGAAACGATGGATCTCACGTGTCGCCAAGCGATCGCCGTCAAACTCGGCCACGACCGCTCGCCCACTGGTCGCCCCAATATCGAACGCCAGGAATATAGGTGCTTTATCTTTCATATCCTATCAGTTTTTCGTTCCTACAGACAAATTTATAAAGATAAATAGCTACTTTTACTTCGGATTTTGATAGTATATGTTTCAATAATGCGATTTATTTACCGTTTAACTTGAATGATTATATCATGAAAAAAAGATTCTTCGCGATCGGGATGATTGCCTGCTGCCTTCTCTTGGGAGCCAAGGCCATGGCTTGTACCTCGATCATCGTATCCGGGAAAGCGACGCCCGACGGGCGCCCACTGATGTGGAAGCACCGCGACACTGGCGCTCACTACAATCACATCATTTTCGACCAGGGAAATGGCTATCGTTTCATTGGGTTAGCCAATAGCGACAAACAGGACAACGACATCTGGATTGGTACCAACGAGAAAGGATTCTCGATCATGAATACCGCATCCTATAATCTGAAAGACGACACGATAAAGGTCATGGACCATGAGGGACTGCTTATGCGGCGTGCGCTGGAGGTATGCGGAAGTATGGCCGATTTTGAACATTTCCTCGATACCCTTTCACGCCCAATGCGGGTAGAGGCGAACTTCGGAGTGATTGACGCGCATGGCGGAGCCGCCTACTTCGAAACCAACAACACACGTTATTATAAGAAAGACGTGAACGACACCAACCTCGCTCCCAATGGTTACCTTATCTATACGAATTTCTCATTCGAAGGGAAGAAAGATGAGGGCTTAGGATATATCCGCTATGAGTCCGCACAAAAACTGTTCAAGGAAATGTACCCCAAAGGTATTACCCCTATCCGTATCTTCCAGGATGTCTCAACCTCCTATTACCATAGCCTATTAGGAATTGACTTGATGAAGGGAGAACAGGTGGAATGGTGCGTCGAGCAGGATTTCATTCCCCGTAAGGAAAGTACGGCCTCAGTCGTAATCCAGGGCGTGAAAGCGGGAACGGATCCTGAACTGACGACAATGTGGACGGAGTTGGGTTATCCTCCAACAGCGATCGCTTTGCCTCTTTGGGTCAAGATGGGCGAACAACAACCAGCCCTGACCAGTTACGATGAGAAATATAAAACCGCTCCTCTCTGTTATTATGCGACTACACTGAAAGAGCAGGCCTACCCGATCCATCGGGGTAACGGACAAAAATACATCCACTGGACAACGCTTTGGAACGAGACAGGCACAGGCTACTTGCAGCAACTCATGCCCCTGAGGGAAGAGATTTATAATCGCTTTGACAAACAACAAGCGGAATGGGAAAAGAATGGTCTTGACCTGAAGGAGATCCAACAACTCTATCAAGAGGTTACTCCCCTGATTGAGAAAGCTTACCTACCTCTGATTAATGATTAATCTATTAAATAAGCAAGGGGCAGGAAAATCCTGCCCCTTTTTTCATATATCACTCTATTTTCCATATCCAAAATTAGGATAACCCGCTCCTTACTTCTCGATACGGATACGGGCATCAACGGCAAATAGGCCTCGTTCGGTCGCAACAAGCGGATTGATATCCATCTCCTTGATCTCGTTCGCAAAACGAAGCAAGGTCGAGAGACGAACAATAATATCAGCGTATTGACGCTCGTCGACTCCTCGCTGGCCACGTGTGCCCTTGATGATCGGATAACCTCTAAGAGAGTGGATCATAGAGTAAGTCTCGTCGTACGACAACGGTGCCAAGCCATAAGAAACATCCTTCAAGACCTCAACAAAGATACCACCCAAGCCACAGAAAACAACATGTCCAAAACGGTTCTCATATTTAGCGCCCAAGAACAACTCCGTTCCTTTCAACATCGGCTGTACCATTATACCCGTTACACCAGGCAAACGCATCATCCGCTCGTACTCGAAAAGAAGATGCTCGTCACATTGAATATTAAGGGCAACACCGCCAATATCACTCTTATGCAACGGTCCGACCACCTTGGCCACAACCGGATAATGCACCTTTCGCGCAAAGTTCAAGAGTTCCTCTTTATCATCGGATGCCAACTCCTCAACCAAAGGTATATTGGCTGCCCTCAGCAAAGCCTTTACGTCTGTCGGATTCAGATAACCGCTCTCCGGCAAGCGATCAATCAGGCGACGCACCTCTGGCACGTCAACACCATAAAGCTGTATGTCCGTGCTGGCGGGACTGGGCGTATTGATCACCCGAGAAAGAGCCGTACCCAATGTCACCTCATCCGAGAAATTGACATGGCCTTTCTTAACAAAGCTCCTCACTTCCGGACCAGCGGTCACGATCGACGGCAGAACTGGGAAGATTGGTTTCTTGCACTCTTCCATCTTCTTATGAAGCACCTCATAAGCATCATACAACTTCACGAGACCCGGGCTACCAAAGATCACCATCATCAAGTCTATATTCTCAAAGCGATTCTCGCAATAATCAATAGCGGTCGCTAAATGCTCAGGCGTTCCTGTACCAATAATATCGATCGGATTACCTACGGCAGCGCCAGGATAGAGCTTAGATTTCAGCTCATCCGCGATCGGTCCCTCCAGGTTAGGCACGTTCAACCGTCCTTTAGCCAAAGCATCGGCCAACATTACCGCCGGACCACCCGCATGCGTAACGATAGCACAATTCTTACCCTTTACCTCCTTCAGCGTAAAGATACTCGCGACGGTCGTCAACTCCTCACGACTGAAACAACGAACGATACCAGCCTTACGGAACAAAGCCTCTACCGCTGAATCAGAGCTGGCGATCGCTCCCGTATGAGAAGAGGCGGCTCGCTGCCCCGACTCCGTACTGCCCGCCTTGATAGCCGCGATGCGACAACCCTTCCGGATCAAAGAAGAAGCATGGTAAAGCAACTTATCCGGGTTCTTGATCTGTTCAATATATAGCATCTTGATCCTTGAGTCAAGAACAGGATCGTAATGAATATCCATATATTCCAAAACCTCCTCGACACCAATCTGCTTAGAGTTACCCACCGACCATACGGACGAGAAACGTAAACCTTTTGTCAAAGCGGACTCGATGATAAAGAGCGCCGTTCCACCAGAACTGGAAATGAAATCAACGCCCTCACGATGGAACTCAGGAATCGGTTGAGTGAAAACGCCATGATAATTCATGTTCATCAAACCGATACAATTCGGTCCGATCAACGAGGCTCCCGCCTCATTAACGATATCTAACATGCGTTGCTCGAGAATCGCCCCCTCGTGCGTCTCCTCACCAAAACCAGCCGAAATCACGATGAAAGCTTTTACGCCTTTTCGTTTCGTGAGCGTCTCCATCACCTCCGGACAAGACTTGCTGGGAATAGAGATAATAGCCAATTCCGTATCCGGGATCTCCTCCACCGAGTGGTAGGATTTCACTCCCTGGACATCTGTCTCTTTAGCGTTGACCACGCACAACTCGCCCCGGTATTTTCCGTCCAGCAAATTACGGACGATACGGCCACCCGGCTTATGGACATTGTTCGATCCCCCGACAACCACTATGCTCTGAGGATTAATTAATTCTCGATTTATCATGACACTTTGTTCGTTTAATTAACAGTATAGGGCAAATATACGGGATTCGGAGCGTCCGAATCGTATATTTGCCCCTATTTTTTCTAGACAAACGATCTGTTAAATAACATATCGCCCTATCATTTCAGAACGTAATAAAGCATGGCAGCGATTACCGCTCCCGCAATCGGCCCAAAGACCGGTATCCAGGCATATTCCCATTGACTTCCCCCTTTTCCACGAATAGGCAAGAGAGCATGCATCAGTCTGGGCGCCAAATCACGGGCAGGATTAATGGCATAGCCAGTCGTACCACCCAAGGCCAAACCAATCACCCAAACCGTAAAAGAAACCGGAATAGCCCCAACCGAACCCAAACCGATCGGCAAGGTACTGTTGCTATCATAAGTCAACTCGCCATCGGTAATATAAAACACGACGAACATCAAGGCGAAGGTTCCAACCAGCTCTCCCAGGAAATTGATTGGATAATTCTTGATCGCTGGAGCCGTACAGAAAACGCCCAGTTTAGCAACCGGATCATCAGTCGCGTCAAAATGATCCTTATAGACCAGCCAGACCAACAAAGCACCTAAAGCCGCTCCTAACATTTGCGCAATAATATACGTACAAACATCGCACCAGGGAAAAGTTCCTCCAACCGCCAAACCAATCGACACGGCCGGATTCAGATGCGCTCCACTATAAGGCCCGGCTACCACGACACCAATAAACACACCCAAAGCCCAAGCAGTGGTAATCGCCATCCAACCGGCGCCATTGCCCTTCGTCTTCGACAAACTTACATTTGCAACCACGCCGCCACCCATCAAGATAAGCAACATGGTTCCCAATAATTCCGCTAAAAAAGGTGTCATATCCTCATCTCCTCTCTTTTAAGTTACTCTTCCCAATTTAACGAGCGCCCCACAGCCTTATTCCAACCCGCCAACAAACGAGCGACCGAATCTTCCGGCATACGTGCCTGGAAAACCTTATCCAATTGCCATTGCTCATGCAGGTCATCAAGGTCTTTCCAATAACCCACAGCTAATCCTGCCAAATATGCGGCTCCCAAAGCGGTTGTCTCCAGGACTTTTGGTCGTACCACCGGACAACGACAAATATCCGCCTGGAACTGCATCAGGAAATTATTAGCGATGGCACCACCATCAACCCTGATCTCCTTTGGTTTCGAATGAATATCGTTCTCCATAGCCAACAAGACATCGTGCACCTGATAACAGATTCCTTCCAAGGCCGCACGAGTCAAATGCGCCGCTGTAGTACCACGGGTCAGACCAACTATCGCTCCTCGAGCGTATTGGTCCCAATAAGGCGCACCCAGCCCTGTCAAAGCCGGCACAAAATAGACACCGCCATTATCCGGGACTGAATAGGCCATCTGTTCCGTAATCTTCGCGTTGGGGATCAAACCTATGCCATCCCTTAACCACTGGACAACCGCACCTCCGACGAAGACACTGCCTTCCAAGGCATAAGTGATCTTGTCTCCCAGCTTCCAGGCGATTGTTGTCAGAAGATTGTTATCCGAAAGTACCGGCTTATCTCCCGTATTCAAGATCATGAAGCATCCTGTTCCGTAGGTGGTCTTGATCATTCCTTTCTCGACACAAAGCTGACCAAAGAGTGCCGCTTGTTGATCACCCGCCATACCCGAAATCGGAATACCACGACTGAACAACGGCGTTGAGGTCTCACAATAGACCTCACTACATCCCTTCACCTCAGGCATCATTGAAACCGGAATATCGAAAAGCGTCAACAACTCCTGATCCCATTGCCCGGTATGGATATTGAACAACATGGTTCTCGAAGCATTGGTCACATCCGTGATAAACTTAGCGCCACGAGTCAGTTTCCAAACAAGCCAAGTATCGACTGTACCGAAGCACAACTCACCCCGTTCGGCACGTTCCCGTATGCCTTTAACATGATCCAGGATCCAACGTATCTTCGTGGCAGAGAAATAGGCATCAATCACCAATCCTGTTTTCTCCCGAATCATCTCGGCATAACCCATCTCCTTCAGTTCTTCACAATAATCCGCAGTCCGGCGATCCTGCCAGACTATCGCGTTATAAACCGGAAAGCCTGTCTCCCGATCCCAAATTATTGTTGTTTCCCGTTGATTCGCCAAACCGATACAGGCAATATGACGCTCGGTCACGTCCGCCTTCTCCATCACCTCCTTCAAAACCAACGATTGTGAATACCAAATCTCATTCGGATCATGCTCGACCCATCCCGGTTTTGGGAAATATTGTTGGAAATCACGCTGGGCAATAGTTACCGCCCGCCCCTGATGATCGAAGAGGATTGCCCGTGAGCTTGTCGTCCCCTGATCGATCGCCAGCAAATATTTATTCTGATAATTCATAACACAACCATTTATTCCTATACATTATTATAATATGTAATTAGCGGCTACCCGCTTAAACTGCTCTATTTGTTCATCAGCCCAAGCTTGATCTTTACCTCGTTCTTGAGCCAAGATTATCGCTACCTTACTCGCCATTGCCAATGCCGCCCGGGCATCCAGGAAAAGGATCCGCAAGCGGCGGGCCAACAAGTCCTCAAGTGTCAAGGCCATCTCATTCCGTATCAACCAGATAATCTCTCCCTTCGTATAAGGATAATCCGGATGCAACCGTTCCGATAAATCTGGCGCTGAACTGGCCAGTTGCCTGATAAGTTCAGCATCGGTTCCATATA
>USAD01000003.1 GCA_900552415.1 uncultured Parabacteroides sp. | reverse complement strand
ATAACAAAGCCCCTGCTTGTGAAAGTCGGGGCTTTGTGCATAAAAAAAGAAGGTGCGCATTTTGACACACCTTCTTTTACCTCTTTTCTACCCCAAAAAGTCCGTAGGAGGGGGAAGAAACAGGAGGCGGAGGATGACCAAACGCTGGGAAAAGGTGGGAATACAGGCACACAGCACCCGGAAACCGGATCGGCAGAATATTGTACACCAACAAACAAGACACTGACTACAGCCTGATGGAAATCTGATTGCGGATCGCCAGAACTATGGTTGCATCCCGACAAAGCCATGGTTACAATCCGGTGAAACCTTGGTCCCAGACTGAAGGAACTGAAGTTTCAACCCTACGGAACCGGTTGAAGCTGAACCTTATGGCTGAATATGATGCCCGTACAATTAATATAGGTGCTGAATACAGCTTTTGGAAAGATTATATCAATGCCGTGATAGAGTTCAACCGCTGCCGTTACTTCTCCGGCGGAGTGTTTTTTAAAGTCCACCTGAAATAATAAAAGGAGTGTCTGTCAGTCTTTGATTTTCTTTTTATACACTTCCCCTCTGCTCATTACTTCCTTAACGAAATTGTAAGTCTCTACCCCTCGGAAGTATCCATTCTTACAAACCGGATCATTGAAATATTCTTCATTACTTTTAAGCAGAATATAGTCATCTACGCTGTTGTCCCATACATATTTATTCTTGCCGTATTTTTCAGCCAGTGACATGGCATCCAGTACGTGTCCTATTCCGGCGTTATAAGCCGCCAAGACAAATTTCATCCGTTCGTTTTCATCTTTTATTGCGTTGAAAGAACGGGAAGTGGCAGCGATATATTTCACGGCGGCCTTTATACTCTCTTCCGGATTCTGTTCTTTACCGGGAGGAACTCCCATAGCACGCGCCGTCCGGGGCATGAGCTGCATTAATCCTTTCGCGCCTGCCCATGATACGGCTGTTGTATCAAAGTTTGATTCCGTATAGGCCAGGGAAGCTAAAATACGCCAATCCCAATCTATATCTTTGGCATATTTCTTGAATAGAGTATCGAAGTGTGAAATCTTTCCGTCTTTGATGGACAAGATGGAACCGTGAGGTGTCCGTTTGCTTATTTCAAAATAACGCTTGCTACTGGCCTGATAGGCAGGAGAAGTCATATTTTCCTGATGCCATTTAGTAGCAGCTTCACCTAGTAGCGGTGAGGTCTTACGTACGGCCCATGAGGCACGTTGGTCAAAACTGACAGCCAGGTCAATATTCAGATTGGGGTAATAAGTCTTGTTTAATTTGGCAAGGTCGTTATCACAGATGGCATAATCTATCTCACCATTGGAAACCTGCATGATTAAATCCTCGGTGGTGATGCTGTCATTATCGACTTCGTGTATCAATATACCGCCACCCAGTTCTTTATCCAGATTGATGAGACGTTCCAGATACTTTCCTGGTTTTACATAGACCTCTTTCCCGATTAATTCTGTCACATTATTCAGTGCTTTCTTCTTTTTTTGAGTAGTATTACGTTGTACCAATACCTGATGAGTGATGATATCTTCCCCGCAAAACTCTACACTGTCTTTGAACTCTTTGGTGACAGGCAGATTATAGGCTATCAGGTCTCCTTCTCCTTGTAATAGTTTATGGACCAGGTCACGTGCATTCTGTGCTACTTTTATTTTCAGTTTTACATTCAATGAACGGGCAAACTGATCGGCCAGCTCATACTGGAATCCCATAGGCTCGCCCCGATAGTCGAAATAAGAAGTGGAACTGTTCAGTGTCAGGACTACTAATTCTCCGCTGTCTTTTATTTGCGGCAAATCATAATTTGTCACTTCGGCAGATTGTTGCCGGTTGCGGCACGCTGTCATGCATATACAGGCAAGAACTAATAGCCAGACATTTTTCATCTTCCTAAAATCTTTTCAATATATAGTTTAAGGATTTCAATGGCCTTTTGGTTGTTGCCTCCATTGGGGATAATAATATCGGCATATTGCTTGGTAGGCTCTATGAATTCGTCATGCATCGGTTTCAGAATGTTCCGGTATTTGTCTATCAGCATTTCCAAGGGGTGGCCGCGTTCCACCATGTCGCGGGTAATCACACGCAGCAAACGTTCGTCGGGTTCGGCATCCACAAAAATCTTTAAGTCCATCAAGTCTCGTAACTCTTTATCATAGAGACTCATGATACCTTCCACAATGATGACTTCCTTTGGCTCTACACGAACTGTTTCGGGCAGGCGTGTACATACTAGATAAGAATAGGTGGGCTGCTCAATGGGATGCCCTTTGCGCAGGTCGGCAATCTGTTGTTCAAAGAGCGGCCAGTCAAAAGCATCGGGATGGTCGAAATTGGTTTGTTTACGTATTTCCAAGGGAATGGATGACTGATCGTTATAATATGAATCTTGTGGAATGACTGCAACGGAACCTGGGGGCAGGCTCTCTATGATTTTTCTAACTACAGTGGTCTTTCCTGAACCGGTTCCGCCGGCTATACCAATAATTATCATAATAATAGAATGTATTTTAAAACAAAACTGTTACTTTTGCATCAGGTTAAATACTTTAGCCCTGTGTCGATTACAAAAGTAGGATAATTAATTAAAATATCAAGTATGGTTAAGCACATTGTTTTATTTAAATTGAAAGAAACTCTTTCACAGGAAGAAAAATTGAAAGTGATGAATGATTTTAAAGCGGCTATTGAAGCTTTGCCGGCCAAGATAGGTTTTATCCGTCATATATTTGTGGGACTGAATGCCAATTCTGCTGAAAAATGGGATATTTGTCTGGATAGTGAATTCGATACGCTGGCAGATGTCAATGCCTATGCCGTTCATCCGGATCATGTAGCTGCAGCCGGCCTTTTGAAGGAGGTTAAGGCTGATCGTGCTTGTGTGGATTATGAATTCTAAAAGATAGCCTATGAAAAAGATAATCAATCCCTGGAAAGGGATGGAAGGATATAATTGCTTTGGCTGTGCTCCCAACAATGAAGCCGGAGTGAAGATGGAATTTTATGAGGATGGGGATGAGGTAATTAGTATATGGAAACCTCAGCCACAGTTTCAGGGATGGATTGATACGTTGCATGGCGGTATTCAGGCGGTGCTGCTGGATGAGATTTGTGCATGGGTGGTTTTGCGTAAACTACAGACTACCGGTGTTACGTCCAAAATGGAAACCCGCTATATGAAACCTGTTAATACCAACGATTCGCATATCGTATTGAAGGCTTCCATAAAGGAGAGAAAGCGCAATATCGTATTTGTAGAAGCGGCTATTTATAATAATAAGGAGGAACTTTGCACCAAGGCGCTGTGCACTTATTTCACTTTTTCTCAAGAGAAGGCAAAGGAAGAAATGCATTTCTTGAACTGCGAGGTGGAGCAAGATGAGATAATACCTTTAATTTGAAAGAAAAAACAAAGTTTTTGCGATAATTATTTGCTGATATTAAATATAAACTTTATTTTTGTCGCAAGTAAAAAGAAAAGACTATGGTTAGAACTGCTACACATCATCATCATTTTCCTAACGAATAATTCGGTGGGCTAAGGTGATATTGTAGTATAATGATATAGGGCTTGCCGAAAACGGTAAGCCCTTTTTATTGCCGGTTAATAATTAAAAACAGATAGAATCATGCTTAGAATTGCAGTACAGTCAAAAGGCCGTTTGTTTGAAGAGACAATGGCATTATTACAAGAGGCGGATATTAAAATCTCCACTTCTAAAAGAATTCTTTTAGTACAGTCGTCTAATTTTCCGATCGAAGTTCTTTTTCTTCGCGATGATGATATTCCTCAGTCGGTGGCTGGTGGAGTGGCTGATTTAGGGATCGTAGGAGAGAATGAGTTTGTAGAGAGAAAAGAGGACGCTGAGGTGATTAAACGTTTGGGGTTCAGCAAGTGCCGTTTGTCATTGGCTATACCTAAAGATGTGGACTATCCGGGTTTGTCTTGGTTTGAAGGACGTAAGATTGCGACTTCTTATCCCGGCATTTTGAAAGATTTCATGGATCGGAATGGCATTCATTCTGATATTCATGTCATTACCGGTTCGGTAGAGATTGCTCCGGGAATCAGTTTGGCTGATGCTATTTTTGATATTGTCAGTTCGGGATCTACTTTGGTAAGCAATAGCTTGAAGGAAGTGGAAGTGGTTATGAAAAGTGAGGCGTTGCTGATAGGTAATAAGAATATGTCTGAGGAGAAGAAAGAGATTCTGAACGAACTTTTGTTCCGTATTGAAGCGGTGAAAGCTGCCGAAGACAAGAAATATGTCTTGATGAATGCTCCGACAGAGCGTTTGAAAGAAATTATCGAAGTGCTGCCGGGTATGAAGAGTCCTACTGTGATGCCATTGGCACAAGAAGGATGGAGTTCGGTACATACAGTGCTTGACGAGAAGCGTTTTTGGGAGATCATCGGAAAACTGAAAGCATTGGGCGCGGAAGGTATTTTGGTATTGCCCATTGAGAAAATGATATTATAGCCGGTCCATACGTCAGGCGAGATTTGTAAACTTATAAAAGAATACATGTATGAAGAAAATAATATATCCTGAAAAGAAAGACTGGATGGAAATTCTCCGTCGTCCGGCATTGAATACAGACACGCTGCGCAATACGGTTAAAGAAGTGCTGGATAAAGTGAAGATGGAAGGAGATAAAGCGGTGAGGGAATATGAAGAACGTTTTGATAAGGTGAAACTGGACTCACTGGGGGTTACTGAAACGGAAATTGCTGAAGCGGAAAAGGAGGTACCCATTGAATTGAAGGCAGCTATCATGCTGGCACAGAAAAATATTCATACTTTTCATAGTTCTCAGCGGTTTGAAGGGAAAAAGGTGCAGACCGTACCCGGGGTAACTTGTTGGCAGAAGGCGGTTGCTATTGAAAAGGTGGGCTTGTATATTCCCGGAGGCACGGCGCCTTTATTTTCTACCGTATTGATGTTGGCTACTCCGGCACAGATTGCAGGTTGCAAGGAAATCGTACTTTGTACTCCTCCTGATAAAGAAGGAAAGGTTCATCCTGCTATCTTGTATGCGGCAAAATTGGCCGGGGTAAATAAAATATTCAAAGCAGGAGGGGTGCAGGCCATCGCTGCTATGGCATACGGAACGGAAAGTGTGCCTAAGGTTTATAAAATTTTCGGTCCGGGTAACCAATATGTAACGGCTGCCAAGCAGCAGGTTTCTTTGCGGGATGTTGCGATAGATATGCCTGCCGGTCCTTCTGAAGTCGAAGTGCTGGCCGACGAGACGGCTAATCCTGTATTTGTGGCAGCCGATTTGCTTTCACAGGCGGAACATGGAGTTGATAGTCAGGCCATGCTGATAACTACTTCTGAGAAATTAATGAAGGAGGTGGAGTATGAGGTACAACGCCAGTTGGCTTTGCTTCCCAGATGGGAAATAGCCGAAAAGTCGTTGGCAAGCAGCAAATTGATTTTGGTGAGGGATATGGATGAGGCAATTGCTCTGACGAATGAATATGCTCCCGAGCATTTGATTATCGAGACCAGGGATTATATGGAACAGGCAGAGCGTATTGTCAATGCCGGATCTGTATTTCTAGGTTCACTTACTCCGGAGAGTGCCGGTGATTATGCATCCGGAACCAATCATACTTTACCTACCAATGGTTATGCCAAAGCGTATAGTGGGGTGAGTCTGGATAGTTTTATCCGTAAAATCACTTTTCAGGAGATTAATGGCGAGGGTATTCAGAATATCGGTCCTGCTATTGAGGTGATGGCGGCTAATGAACAACTGGGTGCGCATAAGAATGCAGTAACCGTAAGATTAAAAACAGTATAAAGATGAAAGATTTGAAAGAATTGACGCGCCCGAATATTTGGGCTTTGAAACCCTATTCATCGGCACGTGACGAATATAATGGAGCGGAGGCATCTGTTTTTCTGGATGCCAATGAGAACCCGTACAATACACCTAATAACCGTTATCCTGATCCTATGCAGCGGGAATTGAAGAATATGATAGCTCCTATTAAAAAGGTAGACCCCGATACGATCTTTCTGGGAAACGGCAGTGATGAGGCTATTGACTTGGTGTATCGCGCGTTCTGTATTCCGGGGGTGGATAATGTAGTGGCTATTGACCCTACTTATGGTATGTATCAGGTGTGTGCCGATGTCAACGATGTAGAATATCGCAAGGTGTTATTGGATGAAAACTATCAGTTCAGTGCCGATAAACTATTGGCGGCAACAGACGATCACACCAAACTGGTTTTTCTTTGCTCGCCCAATAATCCTACCGGTAATAACCTGGATCGTAGGGAAATGGAAAAATTACTGGATACTTTTCAGGGATTGGTGATTATAGACGAGGCCTATTCCGATTTTTCTGATGCGCCGTCTTTCCTTGCCGATTTAGATAAATATCCTAATTTGATTGTCTTTCAGACTTTTTCTAAGGCATGGGGATGTGCTGCCATTCGTTTGGGCATGGCCTTTGCGTCTAAAGAAATCATCTCTATTTTCAGTAAGATTAAATATCCGTATAATGTGAATCTGCTGACACAGAAAGAGGCTGTTATGATGTTGCACCGGCATTATGAGGTAGAACGTTGGGTAAAGTCGTTATTGGAAGAACGGACGCGTTTGGTCAATGAATTTGTAGAACTGCCTTGTTGTGAGAAAATCTATCCTACGGATGCCAATTTCTTTCTAGCTAAAGTGACAGATGCCAAGAAAATATATAATTATTTGGTAGGTAAAGGTATCATAGTGCGTAACCGTACCAGTATTTCTTTATGTCGTGATTGTTTGCGTGTGACCATTGGTACACGTCCGGAGAATGATATGTTGTTGGAAGCATTGAAGAATTATGAATGTTGAAGTATGAAGAAAGCGTTGTTTATAGATCGTGACGGTACGTTGGTTGTAGAGCCACCGGTTGACTACCAATTGGATTCTTTCCATAAATTGGAGTTTTATCCTAAGGTTTTTCGTAATTTGGGATTTATCCGCAGCAAACTCGACTTTGAATTTGTGATGGTTACCAATCAAGACGGCCTCGGTACTTCTTCTTTTCCTGAGGATACCTTTTGGCCGGTGCACAACCTGGTGTTGAAGACATTGGAGGGGGAAGGCATCATTTTTGATGATATCTTGATAGACCGCAGTTTTCCGGAAGACCATGTGTCTACCCGTAAGCCTGGAACAGGAATGATGGGAAAATATCTTACCGGTGATTATGATTTGGCTAACAGTTTTGTTATTGGTGATCGTGCTACAGATGTGGAACTGGCTAGAAATATGGGCTGTAAGGCTATTTTGTTGCAAGAAAATATGGATATTCTGAAGGAAAAGAATTTGGAATCCTACTGTGTATTGGCGACTACGGATTGGGATAAGGTCGCTGAATTCCTTTTTGCCGGAGAACGTATAGCGGAGGTCCGTCGTACTACGAAGGAAACGGATATTTATATCAGCTTAAATTTAGATGGCAGCGGAAAATGTGATATTTCCACAGGTATTGGTTTTTTTGATCACATGTTGGAACAGATTGGAAAGCATGGTGGTATTGACCTGACCATTAAAGTAAAAGGTGATTTGGAAGTGGATGAACATCATACTATTGAAGATACCGCCATTGCTTTGGGTGAATGTATTTATCGGGCATTGGGCAGCAAGCGTGGCATTGAGCGTTACGGATATTGCTTGCCCATGGATGATTGTCTTTGTCGGGTAGCTTTGGATTTTGGCGGTAGAGCATGGTTGGTATGGGATGCTGAGTTTCATCGGGAGAAAATAGGGGAGATGCCTACCGAGATGTTTCTTCATTTTTTTAAATCATTGAGTGATGCAGCTCGTATGAATTTAAATATCAAAGCCGAGGGGCAGAATGAGCATCATAAGATTGAGGGAATTTTCAAGGCGTTGGCCCGGGCGCTCAAGATGGCGATCCGGCGTGACATCTATCGTTTTGAGTTGCCAAGCACGAAAGGAGTATTATGATCAGCATCGATAAGCGTACGGGATTGGTTTTGGAGGGAGGCGGCATGCGCGGCATCTTCACCGTCGGCGTGCTCGATTGCTTTATGGATCATGGCGTCCGTTTTCCCTATACGGTCGGTGTCTCGGCAGGAGCGAGTAATGGCATCTCTTATATCTCGGGACAGCGCGGCCGCTCGCGTTTCAGCAACATCGACTTGCTGAAGCATTACAATTACATCGGCTGGCGCCATTTCCTGAGAGGCCGGGGGTATATTGATCTGGATTACATTTTCTATGTTTATCCGGAGCGCTATTACCCGTTCGATTATGACGCCTTCTTCAAGGCGCCGGAGCGATTCGAGATGGTGGTGAGCAATTGCTTGACGGGCCAGGCCGAATATTTGGAGGAGAAGCGGGACCGGGATCGTCTGTTGGCGGTCTGCAAGGCCTCGTGCACGTTGCCTGTCCTTTGCCCGATCACTTATGTGGATGGCGTGCCGATGGTGGATGGAGGCGTTTGCGACGCTATTCCGGTCCGACACGCGCTCGAGCAAGGCTGTGATCGGCTGGTCCTGGTCTTGACACGCAATAAGGGCTATCGCAAGGCGGATAAGGACTTTTATCTTCCGGGATTTATCTATCATCAGTATCCGGCCTTGCGCGAGCAGTTGCGCACCCGCTATCGTCGTTACAACGAGACCCTGGATTTCATAGAGCGGTTGGAGCGTGAGGGGAAAGCCATCGTGATCCGTCCCGAGAAGCCGCTCCGGGTGGGACGGACCGGACACGATCCTCAAGCGTTGGCGGATCTCTATGATGAGGGATACGCCCTGGCGGAGCGGCTTCTGGGTTAATCCTGGGCGGCGAACGGGCTTGTCCGTGTCGTAGCCTCTCACGCTCCTTTCCCGAAGCGATTTGTCTTTTATCGATTAATTGGTGATCGCTATCTTGATAACGCCGTCCAGGCGGTTCTCGAAGAGATGGTAAGCCTCCTCGATCTTGTCCAGCGGGAAACGGTGGGTGATGAGGGGCGTGGTGTCGATCTTGCCTTCCGAGATAAGCTGAAGTATCTCCGCGCAGTCGCAACCGTCTACACCGCCGGTCTTGAAGATGAGATTCTTGCCATACATGTCGGGAAGGGGAAGGAGCTGGGGACGATCGTAAAGAGCGACGATCGTGACTATGGCGTTGGGACGTGCGCAGCGCCAGGCCAGCTGGAAGGTGTCGTCGCTTCCGGCCACCTCGATGACCACGTCTGCACCGCCATGGGCGCTCTCTTTCCTCACGAATGCCTCGCAATCCTCGGGGCTTGTCACCAGGACTTCGGGATAATGCTCCCGCACGAAGCGGGCACGCCCGGCCGACCGCTCGCATACGATGATCTTCCTGGGCTGTTTCAGCATGACGCAAAGCAAGGTACATATGCCTGTCGGGCCGGCCCCGATGATAAGTACCGTGTCTTGCTCCTTGATTTCGGATATTCGTGCCGCCCAAAAGCCGGTGGCCAGGATATCGCCCACGAAAAGCGCCTGCTCGTCGCTCACGTTGTCCGGGATGCGGTTCAGTCCCTGATCGGCGTAAGGCACCCGGACATATTCCGTCTGTCCGCCATCGATGCGGCAGCCTAAGGCCCATCCGCCCTCCTTGTCCTCGCAGTTGTTCACGAAGCCGTTCTGGCAGAAAAAGCATTCGCCGCAAAAGGTCTCCACGTTGACGGTCACACGGTCGCCCGGCTTGACGGTTTTGACCTCGCTGCCCACCTGCTCGACGATGCCGACCATCTCATGGCCGACCGTGATGCCTGGCACGGCTCGAGGCACGCTGCCGTGCTTGATATGCAGGTCGCTCGTACAAATACTGCTTAAGGTGACACGGACCAAGGCGTCGCGTGAAGTTCTCAGTTGGGGGACCGGCTTGTCCATCAGGGCGAATTCGCCGGTCTTGACATAGGTATATGCTCGCATCTTATTCTTCTCCATAAATATTGGTTGTTATGGTTTCCCTAATCGCGAAATTAATGAATTCCCCATTTTTTAGTAATTTCGCGCCTTGTTTAATAATTAAGGAAAGAATAATTATGGAAGAAGCAAAGAGATCCGGAGAGAAAGACAGTGGTTTGATCTATGGTTTGAACGATAGGCCGCCTTTGCGCGAGACATTGTTCGCCGCCTTGCAACACCTGTTGGCCATATTCGTGGCTATTGTTACGCCGCCGCTCATCATTGCCGGCGCTTTGGAATTGGATTTGGAGACGACAGGATTCTTGGTGTCGATGGCGTTATTTGCTTCGGGAGTGGCCACTTTTGTCCAGTGCAAGCGGATCGGTGGTATTGGAGCCGGGTTGCTCTGTATCCAGGGAACGAGTTTCTCGTTTATCGGACCGATCATTACGGCGGGCTTGACGGGCGGACTTCCCGTGATCTTTGGTGTTTGTATGGCGGCCGCTTCGGTCGAGATGCTGGTTAGCCGGGTACTGAAATATATGAGCCGGATCATTACGCCGCTGGTGTCGGGTATCGTAGTGACCCTGATTGGCTTGAGCTTGATAAAAGTGGGCGTGACGGCTTGTGGTGGAGGTGCCGCCGCTCAGGCGGATGGCACGTTTGGCAGTTTCCAGAACGTCGGTCTGGCGGCCCTGGTGCTTGTGTTGATTATCTCGTTCAACCGAAGCTCGAACCGTTATTTGCGGATGAGCTCGATCGTTATTGGCCTGATGGTGGGTTATGTTGTCGCCTGGTTCATGGGTATGGTCGATTTCTCGTCGGTCGAGAGTTATGGCGGTTTTAATATCCCGGTTCCTTTCAAATATGGCTTGTCGTTTGATTGGTCCGCTTTCATCGCCTTGGGATTGATCTACCTGATCACGGCGATCGAGGCTTATGGCGATATCACGGCCAACTCCATCATCTCGGGTGAGCCTGTTGAGGGTGAGGTTTTCGTGAAGCGTGCCTCGGGTGGTATTTTGGCCGATGGCTTCAATTCGATGTTGGCCGGCGTGTTCAACTCTTTCCCCAATTCGGTCTTTGCCCAAAATAATGGAATGATCCAGTTGACGGGCGTGGCCAGCCGCTATGTGGGTTATTATATCGCCGGAATCTTGGTTATCCTGGGCCTTTTCCCCGCTGTTGGATTGGTCTTCTCGCTTATTCCCGAGCCCGTTTTGGGAGGAGCGACCTTGTTGATGTTTGGAACGGTGGCATCGGCGGGTGTCCGGATCATCGCCTCGCAGCCGATCGACCGCAAGGCGACCTTGGTGATCGCGCTCAGTTTCGCGTTGGGCTTCAGTGTAGAACTGGTTCCCGAGATCTTGTGCCAGTTGCCGCAGACAGCCCAGAATATTTTCTCGTCGGGTATCACGACCGGAGGATTGACGGCGATTATCTCTAACGCCTTGATCCGGATCAAGGATTGATCTATTGAGTAACGGGGAGGATCAGGGACAATGGAAGATTTTGCCTCTATTGATTTTGAGACCGCCAACGAGAAGCGGACCAGCGTCTGCAGTGTTGGTGTCGTGATTGTTCGCTCTGGCGAGATCGTCGACTCGTTTTATTCCCTGATCCAGCCGGAACCGAATTATTATAATTATTGGTGCACGAAGGTGCATGGCTTGACCCGTGCGGATACGGATCAGGCCCTGGTCTTTCCCAAGGTATGGGCGCAGGTGGCGCCGAAGATCGAGGGGTTGCCTCTGGTCGCCCACAACAAGTCGTTTGATGAGAGCTGCCTGAAGGCGGTGTTCCGTTGTTATCAGATGGATTATCCCGATTATCCGTTTTATGATACGCTTTATGCCGCCCGGCGTGCCTTTCCTCGCTTGGAGAATCATCAGTTGCACACGGTGGCCAGCGCCTGTGGATTTGACCTGCTGAACCATCACCACGCCCTGGCCGACGCGGAGGCCTGCGCGAGGATCGCGATGGCCATTTTATGATAGCTCTTAGGGGGTTAATAATTTAGATATTGGCATTTATTAATGTTTGGCGGCCTGGTGAAATATCCCGGGCCGCTTTTTTTGTCCATTTGCCTCGTAAATTTTGTCTTCTTGCCCAAAATTGATAAATTAGCGGCGATTTTGTTTAATAATTATGTGTCACTTAAAAAAGGGAAAGAAATGAAAAAGAGCATTTTGTATCTTTTGGCGATCCTGTTTACGACTTGTTGCGTTACATCATGTGGTGATGATGATGAAAACAAGACCACAAATGGGGGTGAGGAGACTTGGAAAGAATTGTCGAAGACATACGAGAACGACAATCTGAAACTGACGATGGGTGAGACCGGGCTGACAGCTGCTGGCAAGAATGTTAAGTTTGATGCTCAATCGGCTACTGAAGGTAAGATCACGCTTACGAATGTTTTGCCGGAGACGGCCTCTTTAGAGATCACGACGACTATGCAGGAGGCGGATGGCGTCTATTCATTTACGGGCGAGGCTGAGGCAAACTCGAATTGCAAGGTCGCTGTCAACGGAACAATCAAGGACGGCGTTCTTTCAGTTGTCTTTAACCGGACATTGAGCGGAAGCCTGGTTGGTGACTGGAGTTTGGTTTATAACAATAACGTCGCTGGTATCTATACGAATATCGCGACAGGCAATGCCCAGATTGATCAGCTGATCAATTCAATGGCCGGCCCTGTAGTTGGCCAGTTGCTCGCGCAGAAGGTCGAGGCCGTTAAGGTAAATCTGCCGGAGAATGGCGTATTCAATGTCGCTTGGCGTAAGACAGGCGCTTCTGAGGATCAGAGCCTTTCAGCTGTCGCTTCAATGGTTGTATTGCCTTACACTATTTTGGATGGCAAGTTCGTCTTGGCGCTTGATAAGAACTATATGACTCTGTTGTCTTCCTTGTTGGAGAGCAAGCTTGCCGAGTTGGGTCTCTCTATGGATCAGATGACCGCTATGCTGACCGATCTGGGTGGCTATTATGGCGTTGCTCTTAATGTTAAGGAGGAGGGTAACACGACAACATTCTATGCGGATAAGACTTTGCTTTCTCCGGTATTGACAATCATTACCCCGATCTTGAGCGAAAAGGTTCCCGAGAATCTTAAGCCGATCATCGAGCAAATATTGCCGGCTTTATCTAATGCGGAAACTTTGGATTTGGGCTTGACATTCCAGAAAGCGGAATAATTTTTCCTGTACAGGATCAGGACTATAACTATTGAGGGCGTGTCGAAATGGGTGAATCCCCATTCTGGCACGCCCTCAATCACTATTATGACCTCACTATATTGCCCATTATTCATTCCTGATAATCGCTGTTCTTGTCTTTGTTATGCCATAGGCATCAAAACGCATGATGGCCTGTTTTGAATTCCATCGCAGTGGAATTTCCAATACACTGCAGTGAAATTCCAACCGCACTGCAGTGGAAGGAAAATTGGACTAAAATGCCCCATTTTTTGTTCGAAAGAAAATTTGGTTTTGTCCGAAGGAAATTCCATTTTCTTCCGAAGGAAAATTCTTTTTTCTTCGGACAAAATCTTAGGTTTGCCTGAATGGGATAGATCGGATCTTCAGGGATACGTCAGGCGATGTTCCCGTTCGTTCGTCAACGGTTTTCGGGACTCAAAAGGGGAAATAAAACCGCCCCAAAGGATCACCTGATCTTTTGGGGCGGCATAGGGCGAGATCGTCAATCAATTATCTCGCCGAGCGGATGATATAAGAATAACTGTACTTCTTGTCGAGCAAGCGATATTGATCCATTGGCTGGGCTCCCCAGCTGTTGTCGCCACCCAAGCCACGTTGTTGCAAGTCGACGTTAAGAGCCACGATGTCGCGGCGGTCGATGTCGGAGATGTGCTGCTGTTTCTTGGACAATCCCGGATCGAAATCCTCGTCGAGGTTATGTCGTGCGGTGAAGTTCAGTGACTGGTCGACAGACTCGATCGTGACGCCCAATCCCTCGTTGTCGGTCAGCGTCACCTCGCGGATACAGGTCCGGTTGCCGTTCTCCTGCGGACGGATGTATTGGAAGCCCAGGTCCTCGACCTTGCTCTCGTAGCGGCCGACGAACATCGAGCGCTTGCGGTCCCAATAGTTCTCCAACGGGCCACGGCCATAATAGGAGACATTGTCGAAGCTCTCGGGCAATTGCATCTTCATACCGAAGCGGGGCAACTCTGGCATCTCGCGGTCGCCCATGTCGATTGAGGCGGTAACGCGAACGGCGCCGTCATTCATGATCAGGTAAGAGACGGTATAGTCGATATCCAAATACATGATCTCGTAACGGACGTTGACGGGTTGACCCTCGCTTGTCTTTTGGCCGACCTCGATCGAGACGAGTTTCAGGTTATCGCCAGCCGTACGCCAGACATTCGTGCGCAGTTGCAACATCTCACCGAAATCGTTGTCGGTCGGCGCCCGCCAGAAGTTGGGTGTCGGCGCCTGGGTGAGCAGGCTCTTGCCCTTGTATTGGTAGCTGGTCAGGCGGCCGTTCTCAAGATTGATGGCACCCTTCACGTCGCCGCTCTCGAAAGTGAGCGCTTTCTCGTCTTTCTCTACTTTCAGGTTACCGTTGGATGTGATCTCGCGTTTGAAGTACTGGCTGTTCGGGAACCAGATTTGCTCTGAGGCGACAATATGTCCCTCTGGAACCATCTCGGTCGCCTCCTTTTGCAGCGCTCGCAGGTTCAGGAAATATTCCTCGCCCGGCTTCGGCTCGTAGGCGGGCAGCGGGATGGTGACCTCGGTGGTCGTGCCCGGCTTTCCGGCTGCCTTGAAGGTGCCGTTGGCCACGACCTTGTCGTTCACCTGGAATGACCACTCGTAGTTGTAATGGTCGAGGTTGGTGAATTGATAATAGTTGATCAGCTTGATCTTGCCCTTCTCGACATCTACCGGCTCGAAATAGATGCCCTGATAGGTTTTCTTCACCTCATATAATCCTGGATGAGGTGTCCGATCTGCGCTCACGAGACCATTGGCGCAGAAATTCTCCTGGTGTACCCAGCGGTCGCCACCAAAGTCGCCACCGTAGAAGAAGTATTTGCGTCCGTTCGGGTCGGTCGCCTCGAGGCCCTGGTCTACCCAGTCCCAGATGAAACCACCTTGCAGCTTGGGCGATTTGAGGATGATGTCCCAATATTCTTGGAAGTTACCGGTACTGTTACCCATGGCGTGCGCGTACTCGCAAAGGATCCAAGGCCGGTTCGTGTCGGTCCGGTCGGCGTATTGTTGCAATTTCTGCGGAGAGGTGTACATCCAGGCGATGATGTCCGAGTAAGGCTCGCTCTCGGGTGCCCGCTCGCATTGGACGGTCCGGCTCGGATCGCGTTGTTTCATCCAGTTGTAGGTCTCGACATAGTTGGGACCGAAGTCGCTCTCGTTGCCGGTCGACCAACCGATGACACAAGGATGGTTCTTGTCGCGCTCCACCATACGCTGCGTGCGGTCCATGTGTTGTCCGAGCCAGTCGGAGATGAACGACGGGTGGCGTGAGCGGTCGAAGCCATCGGCTCCGTGCGCCTCGATGTTGGCCTCGTCGATCACGTAAAGTCCATACTTATCGCACAGCTTGAACATATCCGGGCTTTGCGGGTAGTGACTCATGCGAATGGCGTTAATGTTGAACTGTTTCATGATCTGGATATCCTTCAGTCGGGTCTCGTTAGTCAGCGTATGGCCCGTTTTGGGATGGTGCTCGTGAATGTTCGTACCCCGGATGATGATCGGCGTGCCGTTAATCCAGACCTGCCCGTTCTTCATCTCGATCTTGCGGAAACCGGTCTTGATAGCGGTCATCTCGACAGTCTCGCCCTGGGCGTTCTTGAGGGTGACGGCGACGTCATAGAGGCTCGGGAACTCGGCGCTCCACAATTTCGGGCCGCTTACGTTCTGCTTGAAGGCCACCTTCTGCTCCTGTCCGGATGCGATTGTCGGGACAGGCAGGCGTTTGGTGAACAAGGTCTTGCCCTCCTCTTCCGAGAGCGCCACCTCAACAGTATAGTTGTTCGCCGCCTGTTCGCTGAAGTTGCGGACAGTCACGTCCATGTTGAAGATACCGTTCTTGTAGGACTTGTCGAGATCGCCGATGGCGAAGAAGTCCTCGATAGACACTTTCGGTCGGGCGATCAGGTAAACATCACGCTCGATACCGGCCAGCCGCCAGAAGTCCTGGTCCTCCAGATATGAGGCGTCGCTCCATTTGAAGACCTCGACCGCCAGCTGGTTCTTGCCCTCACGAAGATGCTTCGTGATGTCAAACTCGGCCGCTGTCTTCGAGGCTTTTGAGTAACCGATCCGCTCGCCGTTCACCCAAACGGTCGCCGCTCCGGCGATGGACTCGAAATGGAGGATCACCTCCTTGTCGTCCCAGCCTTCGGGAATCTCGAACGAGGTCCGGTAAGAACCGATCGGCAGGTCCTCGTTGTCGAGATAAGGCGGATTACAGGGGAAGATGTAGGGTACGTTCGTATAGACAGGAACGCCGAATCCCTCGAGTTCCCAGTTGGAGGGAACGGTGATGTCGTGCCAATGGTCGTCGTTGTAATCCATCTTGTAGAAGTCGAGCGGACGCTCGGATGGTTTCGCGCTAAACTTGAACCGCCATGTCCCGTTGAGGGAATGGACGAATGGCGTGTTGAACTTGTCACCTGAGAAGGCCTGCTGTTTCCCGCTGTAGGGAACAAAAGTCGCCCTCGGTTTCTCGACGCCCTCGTTCACCAATTTCGGGTTTTCCCAGAAATTGGTTTGTGCTTGCAGCGCCGCTGTCAGGAGCAGCAAGCAGGTTGTCGTTGTCATTTTCTTCATGCTATTATTTTTAATATGTATAGGTTAATATAGCACAAATATAATCCTAATATTTCTTACATTTGTTCAGTTAATCGATAAAAGTAAAAAACGAGAAAGATCATGAGAACATTGCTTTTTGGTATTGTGGGTTCTGTTATTGGGTTAATGGCTTGCTCTGGAGGTGTCTCGTCCGAGGGACAGGCGGCTTCTCCGGCGATGGATAAAAGCACGATGGAGGTTGTGTTGAATATCCAGAAAAAGGTGAAGCCGGAATTCGTCTCCGCCTTCCGGACCTCGTTCGAGAAATGCAAGGTGAGCACGGTGAAGGAGCCGGGTTGTATCTCTTATGGGATGTACCAATCCTATTCGGACAGTACGCTGTTTTTCATTGAGGAGGTTTGGAAGAATGATGGCGAGCTGGCCAAGCATGGGCAGACCGATCATCTGAAACTTCACCTGTCGGAGATCAAGGATATGAATGATCCCGGATTTAATGGTTTTCGCCGGAAAATATTTGTCTGCCCCGAGGCGAATAAGTAAGAATAGGGGGAATAGGTTTAATATTTAAATAGAGAGAGATAATCATATGTCAGTCAAATCGTATATTGAGTCGAACCAGGCTCGTTTCCTGGAGGAGTTGTTTTCGTTGATCCGTATTCCTTCCATCAGCGCCAAGCATGAGCATAAGCCGGATATGTTGGCTTGCGCCAAGCGTTGGGTGGAGCTGCTTCTCTCGTCGGGTGCCGATCGGGCGGAGGTGATGCCTACCGAGGGCAATCCGGTCGTTTATGGTGAGAAGTTCGTGTCGGCGGACGTGCCGACCGTTTTGGTTTATTCCCATTATGACGTGATGCCGGCCGAGCCGTTAGAGTTGTGGAAGAGCGACCCGTTTGATCCGGTGATCCGTGACGGCCGGATTTGGGCACGTGGCGCCGACGACGATAAGGGGCAGGCCATGATGCAGGTGAAGGGTTTCGAGACGGCGATTGCCGAAGGCCTGCTGCGTTGCAACGTGAAATTCCTTTTCGAGGGTGAGGAGGAGATCGGCTCAACCAGCCTCGAGGCCTTCTGCGAGGCGAATAAGGAGTTGCTCAAGGCCGATATTATCCTGGTTTCGGACACCAGCATGGTTAGCAAGGAGGTGCCGTCGTTGACGACCGGCTTGCGTGGCTTGGCCTATTGGGAAGTTGAGGTGACCGGTCCGAACCGTGACTTGCACTCCGGCCATTTCGGCGGTGCTGTGGCGAATCCGATCAATGTCTTGTGCAAATTGATGGCGGATATCACGGACGCTGACGGGCGGATTACCATTCCCGGATTCTATGACGACGTGGAGGAGGTTTCGGAGGCGGAGCGCCAGATGATCGCTCAAGTGCCGTTTGACGAGGCGAAATATAAGGCGGCTATCGGAGTGGACGCATTGTTTGGCGAGAAGGGCTATTCGACGCTCGAGCGGAACAGTTGTCGTCCCTCTTTCGATATTTGTGGCATTTGGGGCGGTTACACGGGCGAAGGAAGCAAGACGGTCTTGCCCTCCAAGGCTTATGCGAAGGTGTCGACCCGTTTGGTGCCTCATCAGGATCATGCCAAGATCTCGGCCCTGTTTGAGGACTATTTGCGGAAAGTGGCGCCCGCTTATGTGAAGGTGAAAGTAACGCCCAGCCATGGCGGTCAGGGTTATGTCTGCCCGATCGATTTGCCGGCTTATCAGGCGGCCGAGGAGGCGATGTCAATCGCTTTCGGCAAACGGCCTCTGGCGGTTCGTCGGGGTGGCAGTATTCCTATTATCGCCACTTTCGAGCAGGTGTTGGGCATTAAGACTATCCTGATGGGATTTGGTTTGGAGCAGAACGCTATCCATTCGCCCAACGAGAGCTGCGAGTTGGATAATTTCTTCAAGGGAATCGAGTCGGTGGCTGAGTTTTATCGGATATACGGCGCAAGATGAGTTTACTGGTGAAGAATGTCTTGCTGTCGGGCAAGATGGTGGATATTCATGTGATCGATAATGTGATTGCCCGGATCGGTACTGATTTGTCCGATCATGCCGACCGGACGATTGATGGTCGGGGAAAGGCGGTAATTCCCGGTTTCGTGAATGGGCATGGCCATGCGGCAATGACCCTTTTCCGTGGTTTTGCCGACGATATGCCTTTACGCCTTTGGTTGGAGAAAAAGATCTGGCCCAATGAGGCCAAGTTGACCCGGAGCGATATCTATTGGGGTACGAAGTTGGCCTGTCTGGAGATGATCAAGAGTGGGACGACCACTTTTATGGATATGTATTTTCATTATGGGGCGATCGCCGAGGCTGCGTGTGAGATGGGCATGCGAGCGGTGATCTCGGCTGTCTTGTTCGATAGCTTCGATCCGGAGAAGACCCTTGCCTGCCAACGGAGCGTGGAGCGCTTGTACGAGGAGAAGGCGAATTACAGTCGACGGATCAAGTTCTCGCTGGGACCGCACGCCATTTATACCGTCTCGGGCGAGCTGTTGCGTTGGGCGCATCGCTTCGCCATGGAGCATAATCTCTTGATTCATCTTCATCTGGCGGAGACCCAGCAGGAGGTGGCCGATTCGGTCCGGGATTTCGGGATGACACCTGTGCGTTACCTTTATAAATTAGGCGTTCTGTCGCCACGTTTGGTGATCGCTCATGGCCTTTATATGGACGATGATGAGATCCGGATGCTGGCCGACCATCAGGTTAAGGTAGTGCATAACCCGGCCTCGAACATGAAGCTGGCCTCAGGCGGACGGTTCAAGTTTGATGAGATGCGGGCTGCGGGCGTGACTGTCGGACTCGGTACCGATGGTTGCAGCTCGTCGAACAATCTTGATATGGTGGAGGCAATGAAGCTGGCCTCGTTGCTCGGTAAGGTGTGGCGTGGCGATCCGGAAGCGACTCCGGCCACGGCGGTCTTCGAGGCGGCAACTCGTGCCGGTGGCCGTTTGACCGGTTGGGATATCGGTCGGTTGGAGGTGGGCGCTTTGGCGGATTTCAGCCTGATCGACTTGGATTCGCCTGTCTTCACGCCCAATTATAACTTGATCTCGAACCTGGTCTATGCCGCCAATGGCAGCTGTGTCGATACGGTGGTTTGCGACGGGCGTGTCTTGATGGAGAATCGGATTGTCGAAGGAGAGCGGGAGATCTTGGAGGAGGCTCGCCGCCGTGCCCGGAAATTTGAGTGAAGTTAGGATTTTAAAGTCTATTGCTTATGACGAGATTGGAAGATTATCAAGCGGCCGCCGATTTCTTGCGCGGCCAAATAAAGGAGATACCGGAGACTGCCATTATCCTGGGAAGTGGTCTTGGACGTTTGGCGGACGAGATCGAGCGTGAGGCGGTGATCCCCTATGCGGAGATTCCTCATTTTATGCGCTCGACAGCCACGGGGCATAAAGGCAACTTGGTCTATGGCCGTTTGGGCGGCAAGCTTGTATTAGCGATGCAGGGTCGTTTCCATTATTATGAGGGTTATACGATGGAGCAGGTGACTTTCCCGGTCCGGGTAATGCGCCTGTTGGGTGTCAAGAACCTTATTGTCTCAAACGCCGCTGGCGGTATTAATGAGACTTTTAAGGTGGGTGACCTGATGATTATCCGTGATCACATCAACATGATGCCTAATCCGCTGATTGGTCCGAATCTGGAGGCTTTCGGAACTCGTTTTCCGGATATGACCCGGGCTTATGATCGGGAATTTATCCGCCTGGCCGAGGAGATCGGTGAGGAGTTGGGCATTCCGCTGAAGAAAGGGGTTTATGTCGGATTGACCGGTCCGTCGTTTGAGACACCAGCCGAATATAAGGCTTATGGTCGTCTGGGAGGCGACGCGATCGGTATGAGTACGGTGCCTGAGGTGATTGTTGCCCGCCATGCCGGGTTACGGGTCTTTGGACTTTCGGTCATCACGAATGAGGGTTATCATTTCGCCGACGATTTCGTGAATGATGGCGCCGACGTGATCGAGGCCGCCAACCGGGCCTCTCGGTCGATGAGTCTCATCTGCGCTCGTCTGGTTCAGCGAATTTAAGTTCCTGTTTGACCTAAAATAAGACTGTCCAAGCGCTTGAAGAGTACCATCTGGAATCCAATGGTACCCGTTCAAGGGCTTGGACAGCTTTATTTTGCCCAGAATGATGTTATTCAGGCTGTATCTCGCCCGATGTGGGCAACGGTTTCCAGCCTTCCCCGAAGGTGTCGTAGGCGTCGGTGACAACGACAAACGCTCTTGGGTCGTTCTCCCGGATAACATGTTTTATGCTGGCTACCTCCTTGTGGCTCACCACGAGGAAAAGCATCTCTTTCTCCTGTCCCGAATAGAGACCGCTGCTTTTGATGCGGGTGGCTGTCCGGTCGAGCTCCTTTAAGATGAACTGGTGAAGGCCGGCCATCTCCTGGTCGCTGATGACAAAGATCAGCTTGTCGTCTTTTGAGCCGTTGATGACATAAGCGATTACTCTCGAGGTGACATAAATGGCGATGAGGGAATAGAAGGAGAGATGCCATGATGGACCACTGACCTCTTCCGGGTTTCCGATGCCGAATCCGATCACCACGAGACCGAACCCGACGACCATCGCGTCGACCAGCAGGATCGCGCTCGAGAACTTGATGTGGCAATACTTCTGCAAGATCATGGCCACGATATCACTGCCGCCTGTCGTCGCCTGGTTGCGGACCACGATGCCGCATCCCACGCCAATGACAGTAGCGCCGATAATGCTGGTAAGCATCAGATGGTTCGACATATCCATGCAACCGCCAAGTAATTGGCTTGGATCTAGGTCGTGCAACGCCTCTTCCGTCGGGTAGACCAGGCGGGAGAGGATGTTCATGATCAAAGGCGTGGAAAGAGCGGCGACAACCGTACGTGAGCCAAGCTTTGAACCCAGCAGGACAACGGACAGGATAAGCAACGGGATGTCGAACATATAACCGAAAGTTCCCACCTGGATGGAAGGGAACAGGTTATGCAAGACGATGCTCGCGCCGTACACACCGCCGGGGACGATGTTGTACGGGTTGATGAAGAACACGAAGCCTGCCGCCAAGATCGTACAACCGGCGAAGATGCCGAACCAGGAGAGCCACCACTCACGGTGAGTGGCTGGCTCCAGGAAACTGGATATGGATTGTCTTGTTGCCATATGTCTTATCTCCTCATTTATTTATTGTCTATCTCCTTGAGCAGTTCGTCGACTGCGGCTTTCAGTTGGGCATCCTCGCCCTTTACGACCATCTCGGGCTTATTCAGGATGTAGATGTCAGGCTCCAGTTGGGTGTTCTCAAGATAACTGCCGTCGGACAATTGGTAACCAACAACCGGAATACCGAATATCAGGCTTGGATCCTGTAGGCGTACCCAGTTGACTGTGGTCATCGTGCCAGGCACGGGAGCGCCAACCAGTTTGCCGATACCTTGGTGCTTGTAAACCCAGGGCGTGCCGTGCGCGTTCGAGTAGTTGGCCTCACATTGTACCATGATGGAAGGCTTGTTCCAGCGGCGGCTTGGCATGTCGCAGACCGCTCTGCCCTGGATGACTTGCGTCAGGTATTTCTCGCCACTGAACAGGATCTCGATATCCTCGTGCAGGCGACCGCCGCCATTGAAGCGGGTATCGATGACGATTCCCTCTCGGTTATTGTATTTGCCCAGGATGTCGGAATAGACCGTACGGAAGCTGCCGTCGTCCATCGATTCGATATGGACATAGCCCAGACGGCCATTCGACCAACGGTCAACATCGGCAGCCCGTTGTTTTACCCAGCGGTCGTAGAGCAGGCCGCTCACGCTTCGGCTGTCGATCGGCTTGACCACTTCGTCCCAACGATTCTTGCTCTGGGGATCGTAGAGTGAGACAAGGATCTTCTTGCCCGTCTTGCCGTTGAGAAGGAGAGTATAATCGTCCGTTTGGCCAATCGCCTGACCATCGATCTTCTCGATGATAGTGCCTTTGGTCACTTTACTGCTCTTGCGGGAGAAAGGACCTTTCTCTATGACCTCAGCGACTCGAAGTCCGTTGCCCTCGTAAGTCCAGTCGAACAGCAGGCCCAGGCTCGCGGTCGTCTCTTTCGGGCTGGGTGCTGAATAACGGCCACCCGTGTGTGAGACGTTCAGCTCGCCCAACAACTCACTCAGCATCTCGGCGAAATCGTAGTTGTTGTTGATGTGCGGCAGGAATCGCTCGTAGTTCGCCGTCAGGCTCTCCCAATTCACGCCGTGCATCTTGGTCTCGTAGAACCGGCGTTTCTCCTCACGGCGTACGTATTGGAACATATAGTTGCGCTCTTTGGCCAAGTCCATTTTCATTTCCGCCTTGAAGTTGATGGGCTTCAGGGATTCGGAGGCGACTTCCATCTTCTGCATCGTGCCACCACCCAGGATGAAGATATTCTTGCCGTCGGCATCGGATGCCATATCGGCCCAACCGGCGTTCATCTTGTGCAGGAGTTTGGTCTCGTGCTTGCGCAGGTCGATCTTCCACATATCATAGCCATCCTCGACGGCCGAGAGGTAATAAAGTTTCTCGCCATCCTCGGAGATAAGGGCCGAGGCAAGTTCGGATGAATAAGGAGTAAGGCGAACAATCCGCTCGTCAATACCTTCCGGCTCGACAACGATCTCCTCGACCTTCTTGTCGCTTTTCTCCTTGTCGTTCTTGTCCTCTTTTTTCTCTTTGTCCTTGTTATCTGCCTTTTCCTGTTCTTTCTCCTGCTCCTTCAGTAATTCATAATCCTCTTTGCTGAGGCGGAACTTGTCGTAGGCATCCTGGTTGACAAAGGCCAGCATGACATCATTGAGCGAACCCCATGAGGCGTGGTTACGCATGCCATAACGCTCGGAGGTGAACAGGATCGCGTTGCCATCCATCACCCAGCGAGGGGCGCCACTCGTATAGCCGCTGTTGGTCAGGTTGATGATCGGCTGCTTGCCGTCGGCGCTGACCAGACCGATATCAGAGTAGGGATCATGCTTGTTACCGATAAACTCGAGGGTGAACCATTTGCCGTCGGGTGACCAGGAATAGTCGAATCCGCCGGAGAGACGATACCATTGGCTTCCATCTGTTACCTGACGAGTCTTCTTGGTGTCGCGGTTGTAGACCATCAGCTTGATACGATCCTCGATGAAGGCGATCTCCTTGCCGTCAGGCGAGAACTTCGGATAAGCACGGTCGACTGTTTTGGAGGGCAACAAGGCCTCCTCCTCAATCAGCGTGGCGTTGGGGAAATTGGGATCCTCATCACGGGCGATCTTGGCGGTGTAAAGGTTATAGTTGCCGTCGCGCTCGCTGGCGTAGACCAACGTGCGGTTGTCCGCTCCGAACGAGAGACCGCTCTCCGCCTCGGGCGTATGAGTGATCTGTTTGGTTGTCCCATATTCGACAGAGGTGACGAAAACCTCGCCTCGTACGATAAAGGCTACCTGCTTGCCATCGGGTGAGGGAACCGCCTCGGTCGCTCCTTTGGTATAACTTAATGTGGCGGGGATATTCTCGTCATCACGAATAAGGTTAATGTTGACCTTACTGGGTTTCCCATTCGCCTGTTGCGTATAGATCTCGCCATTGTAAGTATAGCAAAGCTTATTGTCCGCGCCGATCGAAAGGAAACGAACCGGATGGTTCTTGAAGGTGGTGATCGCCTTGATCTCTTTGGGATTCTCAAGACCGAAACAGTAGACGTTGAAGCTGCCGTTATCACGCTCGCTCAGGAAATAGACTTTTTTCCCATCGGGGCCTAACACGGGATTGCGATCCTCGCCGGCGTGTTGGGTCAGGTTCGTATGCGTGCCGCTCTTCACGTCGTATTTCCAGATGTCGCGGGTGATCGACGAGGTGTGATGCTTGCGCCACTCATCCTCGAAACCCTTCTTGTCCTGATAGAGGAAGAAAGCGCCGTCGGTGGAGTAACTTACCAGTTCGGCGGGTGTCGCCAGCACTTGTGTTGTCTTGCCGCCTTGGATGGGCACTTTATATAATTCCGTCATGGCACTGGTCGGATGCAATGCGCTCTCGGCGGGATCTTGTATCGCCGCTGAGAAAAGGAGGTATTGCCCGTCGGGTGTGAAGGCGGAAGGAATCTCGCTGGTCGAGTTCACGGTAAGTCTTCTGGCCTCGCCGCCATTTGCGTCCATCACGAACAGGTCGAGACTTCCGTAGCGGTCGCTGGCGAAGGCGATCTTTTTCCCGTCGGGCGACCAGACCGGGTTCGACTCATAGGAGTCCTGGCTCGTAAGTCGTATAGCGTCGCCGCCATTCGCATTTACCTTATAGATATCTCCCTTGTAACAAAAAGCGATCTCCTTACCGTCGGGCGAGATACGTACGTCTCGCGTCCAAAGAGGCGTGATGGCATACAACGATGAGACGCCAGCCCCCAGAGCGATAGATAATAAAAGTTTTCTCATAACTTCTCTTTTAAAATGTATAAGGCAAAGATAAGAATAAAAGTGATATGTGGGCTCTAAATAGAAACTGTTGTTAAATAGCTGTTTATATAAAAATATATTGGAAAGGGTATTAATGCTTCAGACAGGCGGTCTGGAACTCTAAGTTTCAAATTGAAACGCCTTGCCATGTGTCGGTTTATGACAAGACGTTTTGTTATAACTGTTTATTTGTCAGTTGTATTCAAATATTCTTCAGGATAAGGTCTGCGTCGATATGCAGATCTGTATATAGCTTTTTGGCAAGAGTCGTTGAAATTTTTCTTTTTCCATTCATATAAGGCAACACCGCACAATGAAAGCAGAGTGCACCGCGCGTAAAGAGCGCGGAAATTTTACGCGGGCATGCTGCCGCATGGCAAATGAAATTGATAATGGTATTTGTGTGCTGTATGCATGCACCCGCTGCAGTATCTGTCTGAACTGCTATAGTTTATCACAATGCGCAAAAAACGTAAAGCGCGAGTTCCCTGTGACACACATTGCACCTTGTTTTTTGCTTTTCTTTTTCCGCACAGCATGGTAGAATACTATCAGTCCGAAAAAAAGGAGGGCGCACGCCATG
>USAD01000002.1 GCA_900552415.1 uncultured Parabacteroides sp. | reverse complement strand
CGGTCACGAATGGTACCGGTTTGACCAACCTGAAAAATCGCTTTACGCTTCTGATGGGAAAAAATATCCGGGTAGCGAAAGACCACACTAAATTTAGAGCACAATTCCCCTTCCAAAAATGATACGCCATGAATGTATTCAATGTGGAAGACCAGACGACCGCCTATGAGAATATGGTGGACCTGTTAGCGCAGGTAGACCCTAATATTCATGTGGTAGGAAATACGGAGAGCATCCGGCAAACGATCAAGTGGCTGGGTGAGCATGAGGCGCCCGACTTGATTTTTATGGATATCCATCTCTCGGATGGTTCCGCTTTCGTGATTTTTGATGAGATACGGATTGAGATCCCGATCATTTTCACAACCGCTTACGACCGTTATGCGATCGAGGCTTTCAAGGTGAACAGTATTGATTATCTCCTGAAACCGGTGAAAGAGGATGATATGCGTCGGGCCTTGACGAAATTCAGTAAATGGGGGCGACCGGATATCAGCCAATATTTATCACAGATCGCGCAAATGGTGTCGAAGCCGAATTATAGCGATAAGATCTTGATTCCTTATAAGGATAAGCTGTTGCCGGTAAGCCTTTCGGAGATCGCCTGTTTTTATACGGCAGATAAGAATACGTTTGTTTTCTTGAAAAATGGAATGAAGTATCCTTATGGAAAGACCTTGGACCAAATCTATTCGACCTTGAACCCACATGATTTCTTCCGGGCGAATAAACAATTTATTGTCTCCAGGAACAGTGTCTCGAACATTACGATCTGGTTTGATAGCCGATTATTAGTATCTTTGGAAGTGGATACGCCTGAACGTATTTATGTGAGTAAGAACAGGGCCTCTGAGTTTAAGGCTTGGATGGTATCGTAGGAGTAAATGAGAGAATGATTTCTATTTAATATTTTTGATATGCTACGTAAAATTAGATTGACGCTCGCGACGCTTTTCTTCGCGTTGATCACGTTATTGTTCCTCGATTTTACGGGGACAATCCATGTGTGGCTCGGTTGGCTGGCCAAGATCCAGTTCCTTCCCGCCCTGTTGGCGTTGAACGTGGGGATAGTTGTCGCCCTGTTGTTGTTGACATTCGTCTTCGGGCGAGTGTATTGTTCCGTGATTTGCCCTTTGGGTGTTTTCCAGGATGTGGTCTCGTGGATCAGCGGACGGCGTAAGAAGAAGAACATGCGTTTTTCCTATTCGCCGGCGATCGCCTGGTTGCGTTATGGCGTTCTGGTCCTGTTTGTGGTGATGCTGGTGGCCGGAATTCATTCGGTTGTCGCTTTGCTGGCGCCTTATAGCGCTTATGGCCGTATCGCCAACAATTTGTTCGCTCCGATTTATTTGTGGGGAAATAACCTGTTGGCCTACTTCGCCGAGCGGGCGGACAGTTATGCTTTCTATACCGTAGATGTCTGGGTGAAAAGCCTTTCGACATTTGCTGTTGCCGTGTTGACTTTTGTGGTCGTGGCTGTTTTGGCTTGGCGGAATGGACGGACTTATTGCAATACGATCTGTCCTGTTGGTACTGTTTTAGGATTTGTGGCCCGTTTTTCGTTGTTCCGTCCGGTGATCGATACCGAGAAATGTAAGAATTGTAATCTTTGTGCTCGTAAATGTAAGGCTTCATGTATTAATATCAAGGAACATACGATCGATTACAGCCGTTGTGTCGCTTGTATGGATTGTCTGGATAATTGCAAGCACGACGCTCTCCATTATCAGTATGCTTATGGAAAGAAAGAGGCTAAACCATCGGCAGACGCTTCTCGCCGTGGCTTCTTTACGGCGGTTGGAGTTGTAGCCGCTACAGCTGCCCTGAACGCTCAGGAGAAGCGAAAGAAGCAGCAGCCGAACCTCCCTCAGTATCAGAAAAACCAGACTAAACGGGCCGATACCCGCGCTGAGTTGCCGACAGACAAGAGTAAGGTGGAGCAGAAAGTGGATGGTGGCTTGGCCGATATCGAGCCGAAGCTCGCCCCTGAGCGTCTCACGCCGCTGACGCCTCCGGGCTCACTCGGTATTGGTAATTTCGCCCAGCATTGTACCGCTTGTCAGCTTTGTGTCTCCGTTTGCCCGAACGGCGTGCTCCGTCCTTCTACTAAGCTGGAGAACTTCATGCAGCCGGAGATGTCGTACGAGCGTGGTTATTGCCGTCCCGAATGCGTGAAATGTTCCGAGGTTTGTCCGACTGGCGCTATTAAGTTGATTACTCGGGCCGACAAGTCGGCTATCCAGATTGGTCATGCCGTTACGATCCATAAGAATTGTATTCCGTTGACTGATGGCGTGGAATGCGGTAACTGCGAACGCCATTGTCCGACGAAGGCGATCAAGATGATCCCTATCGACAAGAATGATCCTAAGTCGCTTAAGAAGCCGATTGTCAATGAGGAAAAATGTATCGGTTGTGGTGCTTGCGAGAATTTGTGCCCTGCCCGTCCGTACAGCGCGATCTATGTGGAGGGACATGAGCGCCATCGTGAAATTTAATGCATAAAACTTCGAAAGATATGGAAACACAAGATATGAATGCGATCAATCGTCGCGATTTCTTGAAGATCGTTGGTATCAGTACGGCCTCGGCTGCGCCTTTATTATCCAGCTGTTCTTCTCAAGGAACAGGGAGCGAGGCAACTGGCGCGTTGGGTGAGGTACCGACCGATAAAATGACTTATCGTACCAGCCCGAAGGGCGACAAGGTCTCCTTGTTGGGATATGGTTGTATGCGTTGGCCGTTGCTTCCCGCACCTGAGAAGGGTGGAAACCTTATCGATCAAGATGCGGTCAACCGTTTGGTGGATTACGCTATTGAACATGGTGTCAATTATTTCGATACGTCGCCTGTTTATGTGCAGGGCTGGTCGGAGAAGTCGACCGGGATCGCCTTGAAGCGGCATCCGCGCGAGAAACTGTTCATCGCCACGAAACTCTCCAATTTCCAGAACTGGACCCGCGAGAACTCCATCGCGATGTATGAGAACTCCTTCAAGGACCTGCAAACCGATTATTTCGACTATTACCTGTTGCACTCGATCGGCAATGGGGGCATCGAGACCTTCCGTGCCCGCTACATCGAGAACGGGATGATCGACTACCTGGTGAAGGAGCGTGAGGCGGGCCGCATCCGCAACCTGGGCTTCTCGTTCCACGGGACGAAGGAGGTCTTCGACGAGGTCTTGGCCATGCACGAGCAGGTGCACTGGGATTTTGTCCAGATCCAGCTGAACTATGTCGACTGGCGCCACGCCACGGGGCGGAATGTCGATGCCGTGTACCTGTATGGCGAGCTGGAGAAGCGCGGCATCCCCGCCATCATCATGGAACCCCTGTTGGGCGGGCGCCTGTCAAACGTGCCGGAGCACGTCATGCTCCGCCTGAAGGAGCGGATGCCGCAAAGCAGCGTCGCCTCGTGGGCCTTCCGTTTCGCCGGCTCGCCCGCGAAGGTGCTGACCGTCTTGAGCGGCATGACCTATATGGAGCACTTGCAGGATAACATCCGGACCTATTCGCCCCTCGTGCCGCTGAGCGACGACGAGCTGGCGTTTCTCGAGGAGACGGCCCAGTTGATGATGACCTACCCGACCATCCCGTGCAACGATTGCCAGTATTGCATGCCCTGCCCTTATGGCATCGATATCCCCGCGATCTTGTTGCACTACAATAAGTGCGTGAACGAGGGCAACGTGCCCAAGAGCTCGAGCGACGAGAACTACCGTGAGGCTCGCCGGGCCTACTTGGTAGGTTATGACCGGAGCGTGCCCAAGTTGCGTCAGGCCAGCCATTGCATCGGGTGCGAGCAGTGCAACTCCCATTGCCCACAAAGCATCGACATCCCGAAGGAGCTGCATCGTATCGATGAATTTGTTGAGCAGTTGAAGCAGGAGACATTGGGTTAAGTATACGTTTGTCTATAGATATATCAGAGCGGGAATTTCGTCATTAAGGATGAATTCTCGCTCTTTTATTATATGGATGTTCGTTTTCAAGATCTCTTTTTTCGCTTTATTCCTATTTTATGGAATGTAATTAAGAAAATAGGTAATTTTGGATAGGTGAGAGAAGATATATGTGCTTACGTAATTGATAAAAGATGGAAAACACACAATATACAATATGTGCCTGCTCGTCGCGGACATTTATTCCCAAATCTCGGATCGTGGAATTGGTGGCTCGGATGCGTTGCCAGGGATTGGTCGTGAGACTGGTCGCGGATCTTTGCCGGCTGGTAGAGCGTGACGATGAGTCGTTGTCGGCGATTGCCGCGTCGACTGTTATCGCATGCTATCCCAGAGCCATTGAGGCTTTGTTTGCCTCGAGAGGTTTGACGCCTGTCCGGGTAATGGACATGCGCTCGTTCGAGTGGAACGTGATCTTGAGAGATTTAGGGCTCGAGGCTATTCCCGATGAGGCTCTTTATCTGGCGGAGAAGGCTCGTGCGGAGGCGGAGTTTACCGCCCAGCCGATCGAGGTAGGGCACGACGCGTGGTTTCCGGTGATCGACCGGAGTCGTTGTATCGATTGTGGCAAATGTCATGATTTCTGTCTCTTCGGCGTCTATGCTCATGAGGGAAAACAAACCCGGGTGATCGCGCCCGATCATTGCAAGAATAACTGTCCGGCCTGTGCCCGGATTTGTCCGGAACGGGCTATTATTTTTCCGAAATATGGTAAGTCGCCTATCAATGGAGGTTTAGAGGACGAGGAAAACCTGGAAGGACTCGACGCCAAATCGCTTTATGCGGAGGCCTTGCGTACCCGCTTGCGTCAGCGGCGAGCCAGCGTCGCTCTATTGAAAGGTGATCAAAAGAAGGAGGAGAACGCGTGATGGGAGGAACGGATTACATCGCTTTCTTGCGAACGGTATTACGGGTTCCGTTGGAATGTTCGCCTCGCCTGGTCTGGAAGTTTATCTATAATTTCGGTTGGCGGAATGTCAAGAATATGGCCGCTTTCGAGCGCCGTCAGGCGACAGGCCAACCTTTCTTTCCGGCCTTCGTGATGATCTCGGTGACGGAACGTTGTAACCTGGCCTGTTCCGGCTGTTGGGTTTCTGCGGGTGGCCAACGGTCGCTCTCGCTGGCCCAATTGGATGGAATTATCACTGAATCGAAAAAGCGAGGTTCTTATTTCTTCGGGATTTTGGGTGGCGAGCCTTTACTGTATAAGGGACTGCTCGACCTGTTAGGGAAACATGGTGATTGCTATTTTCAACTGTTCACGAACGGGACGTTGTTGACCGGCGAGATCGCCCGGCGGATGCGCCAATGTGGAAATATCACGCCCTTGTTGAGTATCGAGGGATTGGAGGAGGAGAGTGATCGTCGTCGTGGAAAGTCGGAGGTTTTCAACCGGACGATGCGTGGTGTTGAGGCTTGCCGTAAGGAGCGGTTGATCTTTGGTGTGGCGGCAAGTATCTGCCAAAGTAACTACGATGAGTTGTTGAGCCGTGATTATATCAATCGGGTAGCTCGGGCGGGCGCTCATTATTTGTGGTATTATATTTATCGGCCGGTAGGCGCTGATCCTCATCCTGAGAATGCGTTGACTAAGGAGCAGATCCGGGGATTCCGTCGTTTCGTGGTCGAGCAGCGTCGCGACGCGCCATTGTTCCTGATCGAGACCTATTGGGATGCTGATGGACGGGCACTTTGTCCGGCGGCGACGGGAATGAGTCATCATATTTCACCCAGTGGGGCGTTGGAGTTTTGTCCGCCCTTGCAGATGGCGAAGGAGTTTATTGACGGGACAGGAGCGAATGTGGGTGAGCTGTTTGAGTCATCCGCTTTTTTAGCTGATCTGCGTCGGATGGTGGCCGATACCTCACGAGGTTGTATCCTGTTGGAGAATCCCGCAAAGTTGGTCTCGTACCTGGAATCCCGTCGGGCGACCGATACGACAAGCCGGCGAACAGTCTTGGGTGAGTACCGACGGATGACCGCTTTGCCTGGACATGATATGCCGGGAGAGGAGATTCCGGAACGGAACCTGTTTTATCGGATATTGAAGAAACGTTATTTCTTTGGTTTCGGAGCTTATGGTTAATTGGTGAAAACTATTGTTTATGGAAAACAGATCAAAATATCATGTACCTGCCTCCTATCGGGAGAGGCGTGACTTGCGACGGTTGATTTCTGGTTTTGTAGCCGGACGTTCGCTTGTTCCTCCCTTGTCGATGGAGAGTTTGTCGGAACTGGCGGAGCAGTTCAGTCGTGAGCGTGGGTTGGGCGAGGATTACCTGGGCTGGATCATGGTCGAGATGCACAACGCGGTCTGGCGTCCGCTTGTCGCCGCTATCCCGTCTGAGAAACGGTTGCTTTTGTTGCCCAAATGCTTGAGTAACTCCTCTAATTGTCAAGCGGAAGTGGATGAGTTGGGTCTCTTGTGCCATCGTTGCGGGCGTTGCTCAATTGTCGGCTTGCAAGACCGGGCGGAGGAATTGGGTATGATGAGTCTTGTGGCTGAGGGTTTCACTTCCGTGATCAGCTTGATCGACAGCGGAGCGGTTGAGGCAGTGATCGGCGTCAGTTGTCTCGACTCGTTGGAGAAGGCATTCCCTTTGTTGATCAAGAATGCCGTACCGGGATTGGCTATCCCGTTGAACGTGGATGGTTGTCGGGATACGCAGGTAGATGTTGATTATGTGGAGGAGTTGATCGCCTCACAAAGTGACGAAGAGGTGCGGTTATTGGATTATGATTACATCAAACGGGAAATCCAGGATTGGTTCTCGGAAGTGTCGATCCATCGGTTGTTGCCTGATTCTTCCGATCGGACAATGGCTTTGGCGTTGGATTGGCTGGCTGGCGATGGCAAACGTTGGCGACCTTATCTCCTGGCGGCGACTTACCTGGCGTTGAGCGGCGCGACCCGGTTCGACGAGCGGACCCGGTTGGCGGCGGTTGCCGTGGAGTGTTTCCATAAAGCCTCTTTGGTGCATGATGATATTCAGGATAACGATTCGACACGTTATGGGAAGCAGACGGTAAATGCCGCTTATGGAACACCGATCGCGATTAATATAGGCGACGCTTTATTGGGCAAAGGGTATCAATTGCTGGCGGCTACGGGCAACATGGATTTATTGCGGGTAATTGCCGATTCACATGTGCTCTTATGCGAGGGACAGGGCTTGGAATTGGGTTGGAATTGGTCGCGAGACGGTCTGACTATGGATTTTGTCCTGTCTGTCTACCAGAAGAAGACCGTGCCTGCGTTCGAGGTCTCGTTGGTCATGGGATTGATTTGCGCGGGAGATGATCCGGGCTTGCGTCGCCTGTTCCATGATTACGCGAATGATTTGGGGATCGCTTATCAATTGCAGGATGACCTGGAGGATTATGCCGATCCGACGGTTGTCTTGGCGGTTCGCCCGTCAGCGGTATTGGCGATTGTTTGTCGGGATAGGGCCGGAGATGATATTTTCCGTCAGGCTTTGGCGGAAACGACCGACCTGAACGCTTTCTTACGCCAGCCGGAATATGAGCCGTCGCTGTTGGCGGCGCTCGAGGAGGCGAGGGAGATGGTTCAACTGTACCATCGTCGGGCGTTGGAACTTTTGTCGAGGATCGACCGGATTGAATTACGCCGGTTATTGTTCCGGGTAACGGAGAGGATTATTAAATAATAAGGATAAAGAATAAGAGGAGATGAAAGAGACCTTGTCCATACGATTGTTCAGGGCGTTGCTGGATGGTAAACGTCGTCTGGGGACAGATGCCCTCAAGCGGATGCGCCATTTCCTGGCCGACAGGAAGAGCGTGGGCGAGGCTTTTATGAATAAAGGCGGAGAGCCGGATATCTATTATACCTCATTCGGATGGGCTCTCGCTTATGTCTTGGGCCTGCCGCTCGATCGGGAACGCATGCGACGTTATCTGGAATCATTGGATCAGGCGTCGATGGACTTGGTCCACTATGCGGCTTATAGGCGCTGCGAGTTGATCCAGCGGTTTTTCAACGTGCCGGAATGGCTCGCCGGGCGTATGCCGGTTATTGGGAATTGGGCGAATCCCGTATCTGTCCCTCATTTTAAGGTGATCGATTATCCGAATCAGGATCCCGATTCTCCCTATTCCCGATTTATTTATTGGGGGTGTTTAGAAGATTGCGGGCAAGATATAGACTTAAAGACATTGAACCGGTTTCCGGCCTATCGGGTGGCAGATGGTGGCTTCTCGAACAGTCGGGAAGGCTCGGTTGCCTCGGTTAACGCGACGGCCGCGGCACTGATGGTGATCGGCCAGGCGGATGGATATCGCAAGAACGATGATCTGGATTATTTGCTTCATGTTCAAGATGCTTCCGGAGGGTTCCGGGCAGATGCCGCGGCGCCTGTTCCCGACCTGTTATCGACCGCTACGGCCTTGTTTGTATTGAGATGTTATGAGGTAAGGCCTTTGGTGCCCACAAGAGATTTTATAGAGGCGCATTGGTTAGACAACGGTGGCTTCGGAGCGACTTTGTGGGACGAGGAAGGTGATGTGGAATATTTGTTTTATGGATTATTGGCATTGGGATCATTATGAATCGGGAACAATTGGATGAATTGATTCGGTCCGCTCAGGGAAAACTGGAGGAGAAACGGTTGGCGGATGGCTCTTGGCGGGGATGTCTCTCGTCGAGCGCGATCTCGACAGCGGTAGCGACCTATGCTTTGTTCCTGATCGACCGGGAAAAATATGAGACGCAAATCCGCCGGGGGGCGGAATGGTTGCTCTCTACCATGAAATGGGACGGTTCGTGGGGCGATAGTGAGGAGAGTCCCTCCAACATGACCGCCACCCTGTTGGCTTACGCGGCCTTGTATGGGTTGGAGCAGGATCCGCCGAAGGCACGAGACTATCTTAAACAGCGGTTTGGAGGCTTTTCGAGCCAGAAGATTATTCAAGGAGTCTTGGCGTATTATGGGAAAGACCTGACGTTTTCCGTCCCGATCCTGGTGATGTGCGCCCTGACAGGGGTCATTACCAAGTGGAACAAGATCCCGTCACTGCCTTTCGAGGCCTCCGTACTGCCTCAGGGGTTGTTCCGGTTCTTGCGCCTGCCGGTCGTGAGCTACGCGATCCCGGCTTTGATCGCCGTGGGGATCTTGCGATACAGGAAGGGAAGGAAAGGAATCTTCTCCTGGGTGCGAGAAGGCTTTGTCGCTCCTTCCTTGCGAGTCCTGACAAGACTGCAGCCGGCGCATGGTGGCTTCCTGGAGGCTGCCCCGCTGACCGCTTTCGTGGCGATGTGCCTTTGTGGTGCGGGATTCCGTGAGCATGAGGTAACCCGCAAGGCGGCCTATTTCCTCGAGACAACTGTCCGGCGGGATGGTTCGTGGGCGATTGATACGAATCTCTCGTCGTGGGTGACCTTCTTGAGCGTGAAGGCTTTTGGCGGCGACTTGCCGGGAAGGGAGCAACTGGCGGAGCAGATCCGGGGTTGGGCCTTCAAGGAGCGTCATCCCTTTACAGGCGCACGGCCTGGTGGTTGGGGATGGACCAGTTTACAAGGCTCTGTACCTGATGCTGACGATACCTCGGGCGCTTTGGTGGCTTTGTTTCTCTTGTCGGATGGGACATATAGCGACGAAGTGGGTGCCGGGATCGAGTGGCTTTTGGCGTTGAGGAACAAGGATGGCGGTATGCCGACCTTTTGTAAGGGCTGGGGCAAGCTTCCTTTCGACCGGAGTAGTCCCGACATATCGGCGCATGCCTTTCTCGCCTTCCAGCTTTGGGAGTCGAGCCTGCCCGAGGGGTTGAGGCGGCGATGCGCCAAAGGCAAAAAGGAGCTCTTGCGTTGGCTTTCCAGTGCCCAGGCTCCCGATGGCAGCTGGACGCCGCTCTGGTTCGGCGATCAGGATACTCGCGACGAGCGGTCGCCGATCTACGGTACATCTATTGCGGTGGAGTATCTGCTCGCCTCGGGCGATATTCAGGCACTGGAAATGGCTCATAAGGGTATACGATTTATCCTTATTGCCCAGAATGATGATGGTGGTTGGGGCGGCCAACGGGGAATCCGCTCAAAGGTAACCTTGACCTCGAGGGCTTTGGCCGCTTTGGCCTCGCTCCAGGAGGAAAATCAAGAGGTCGGGATGGCGATTGGGAAAGGCCTGGATTATCTATTTGTCCGGCACCAGAAGCGTAACCTTTATCAGCGTGAGCCAATCGGGCTCTATTTCGCCCGCTTGTGGTATTCGGAAGAGTTGTACAATGCGACATTTTTGTTGAATGCGTTGAGGAAAATTAGAATGAAAGAGATTAAAAGCTGAGAATATGGAAGCGAAAGAGAAAAAGAGGGTAACTGGCATCACGATTTTGGTGACGCTGTTTTATGTGGGCATCCTGGTGGGATGGCATATTTATACGCCTAGAGGGGATTTATCAATGCAGCTGCCGGGCGCGGACAACCGGCCGGAAGGTCTGGAGCGAAAGGCGGATGATGTTCACATCGGGGAATATTTCATGGAATATGAGAAGATAGAGTCCGCTCTGACCGGAAAATGGACCAATTTCCGTGGAGAGTTGTTGGATAATATCGTGAAGACTACTGATCCTATCAAGATTCCCGCTGAGGATTATCCTGTTCTGTGGCAAGTGGAGACGGGAGAGGGTCACGCGGCCCCGGCGATCTACAACGGGCGGGTTTATTTCCTGGATTATATCGAGAACATGAACTCCGACGCCTTGCGCTGCTTCTCGCTTGAGACCGGGAAGGAGCTTTGGAGGCGCTGGTATCGGGTTCCGATGAAACGGAATCATGGTTTCTCGCGGACGATTCCAGCTGTCGGCGAGGGTTATGTGATCACGATCGGCCCCGAGGGGCATGTCATGTGTTGCGACCCGGTCACTGGCGACTTGAAATGGAGTCTTGACATGAAGAAGAATTACAATACCGAGGTGCCGTTTTGGTATACTGGTCAATGCCCAAGGGTGGACAACGGCCAGCTGATCCTCGCCCCGGCGGGCGAGAAGGCGCTGCTGGTGGGCGTGGATTGCCTCACGGGCGAGGTGCTTTGGGAAACCCCGAACAGCGTTGGCTTTAAGATGTCGCACTCATCTGTCGTGCCGATGACCTTGAGCGGCAAGAAGACCTACGTCTACATCGGCGTGGGGGGCGTTTGCGGGGTCTCGGGCGAGGAGGCGGACAAGGGCAAGCTGCTCTGGAGCGTTACGAAGTGGCAGCCATCCGTCGTCGCGCCTTCTCCATTGAAGATCGGCAACAACCGGATCTTCCTCGTGGCGGGATATGGCACGGGTGGCGCCTTGTTGCAAGTCGATCCGGCCGGATCGGGATGGACAGCCTCGATCGTCGAGCAATATAAACCGAACCAGGGATTGGCAAGCGAACAGCAGACACCCATCTTCTACGACAACATGATCATCAGTATCATGCCCAAGGACGCCGGCGGACAGCGCGGCAAGCTGGTTTGCTTCGCGCCGAATAACCTTCACGACCCGGTTTGGTCGTCAAGCGCCGAGGAGCGATTCGGCTTGGGGCCCTATTTGATCATAAACCAGAACCTTTTCTTGTTCAAGGATGATGGCGAATTGTATGTCTACGAGGTCGGGAAGAACAGCATGAAGTTCTTGAAGAAGCAAAAAATCATGGATGGAGCCGACGCCTGGGGGCCGATGGCTTATGCCGACGGCATGCTGATCGTCCGCGACGCGCATCGGGTGGCTTGCCTGAAGATTGTTTAACTGAAAATTAGAGAAAGGATAAAGATATGGAAGAGAATAAGGATAACAGTAAGATCACGCGGAAGCGTTTCTTGAACGTGTGTGGCTCATTGGTGGCCGCTGGAGGCATTATCGGTGTCTCAGGGACGTTGGTTCATAAGATGGTTTCCCTGCCCGAGCAGTCGGGAAGCAAGCTCAGCCCGACCTGGAAGCGGGAAGCGGGGCGCACGGACTCGCCCTATCGGCGGGTAGCGGCCTTCCGCACCGAGGGCGAGGTCATGGGATTCGCCCTGTTGGGCGACTCGCTGGTCGTCGCGACCCCAGGCCGGGTGGATATCTACGACCGCGTGGGCAACCCGAAGGGCGGTTTTGCCGTCAATGGGACGATTCGCGACATCACGGTTTATGCCGACATGATCTACCTGCTCCAACCGACGGCTATCCAAGTCTATGACAACCAGGGAAAACTGTCTCGCGAGTGGGAGGCATGCAGCGAGGAGTCGGACTATTGCTCGATCGCGGTAGCCAAAGAGCAGGTTTACGTCACCGACGCGGCGAATAAGAACATCTGCCAATACTCCGCCGACGGAAATTTCAAGCGTTTCATCCAAAGCCCGAACGGCTTCGTGATCCCAAGTTATACTTTCGGGATTACCGTGATGAACGACCGGCTCTATTGCGCCAACTCCGGCCGTCATCAGGTGGAGAGTTATACGCTCGACGGCGAATATATCGAGGCGTTTGGCAAGCCCGGTGGCGCCGACGGACTGTTTTGCGGCTGTTGCAATCCCGCTTTCGTGGAGCCGACACCGGCTGGCGAGCTGATCACATCCGAGAAAGGGAAGCCAAGAATCAGCTGTTATACGACCGACGGGACCCTTCGCGCCGTCTTGCTCGATGGTCCGGCCATGGGGGGAGGCAATAAGGCATACCGTGTAAAGCTCTCCGCTGGCGATCTGTTCATCGCTGGAAAGGAGCAGGTGTCCCTTTTCAAGTACGATAAAGCGGTCGCGGCGACTACGGCTTGTGGTTCCTGCGAGCTGGATTGCCCCTTGAAGGCGGGTTTGGAGGATATCCTGAGTTAACAAATTGTCATCAAAAATGCCTTCAATGCTCTTTAAAAAGTTGCTGAAATGCCTTTCTTGGGTCTGAATTTGATTTCCGACTTGACAGAAAATGAAATTCAGACCCCGGGAAACCATTTCCGACGTGCCCAAAAATGGAATTCAGACCCCGGAAAACCATTTCCGACGTGCCAGAAAATGGAATTCAGACCCCGGAAAACCATTTCCGAAGCGATCGGAAATGGAATTCAGACCCGGGAAAGGTATTTCCGAAGTGATCGGAAATGAAATTCAGACCCGGGGAAGCCATTTTGGAGTTACCGGAAAATAGCTCAATGATCTCAAAAGTTATTTCCAGCCTATTGGAAGCTGGTCGAAGTGCTGTTGGAGGTATTTCCTGGTTTTCGGGAGGCGTTTATTGTAGCGTAAAAGATAGATTAGACAAAAATAAATGTAGGAGAAATTAGAATGGACAACAAACAAGAAAATAATAAAACCCGTGGGCCGTTGGCCCGGAGGGATTTCCTGCGGGTCGTTGGGTCTGTCGTGGCAGGCGGTTCAGTGTTGGCTACCACGATAGCCTTGGCCCGGCGTGCCGGCGCGGCGGAAGGCAGCTACTACTGGCAGATCGACCCGGCCAAATGCACGCAATGCGGGCGTTGCGAGACCGACTGCGTGCTGAATGTTTCGGCCGTCAAATGTTTCCATGCCAACCGCGTGTGCGGTTACTGCGATTTATGTGGCGGTTATTACCGCTCCAACGTGAAAGAATTGAACACCGCCGCCGAGAACTTGATGTGTCCGACGGGCGCGATACAACGTCGGTTCGTGGAGGATCCCTATTTCGAGTACACGATCGACGAGAGCTTGTGCAACGGGTGCGGGAAATGCGTGAAGGGATGCGGCTCGTTTGGCAACGGATCGCTCTATCTTCAGATCAAGCGCGACCTTTGTATGGATTGTAATGAATGTCAAATCGCCACGGTTTGCCCCGGCGACGCGATCGTACGCGTTCCCGTCGACAAGCCTTATAATCTGAAAGACGCATGAGAAAGTTATTGCTGACCGGGATGTCGTTGTTGGGCCTTTGGATGGCCCAGGCCCAGAACCGTTTCCCTAAACCAGACTTCGAGTCGGGCTATCAATATCCCGATATCCATTATGCCGTGCCGAATGAAGACCTTTGGCTCGTCGTCGACGTGATTATGCTGGTCCTGCTGATGGGCATTGTCGCCTGGGCGGCGATCAAACGGCGTACCCGCGAGCCGATTTTCGTGGTCTCGCTGGTATCTGTCGCCTATTTCGGATTCTTCCGGAGCGGTTGCGTTTGCAGTATCGGCTCGATCCAGAACGTCGTCCTGGCATTGGTTGACGGAAACTATCAGATCCCATGGATCGTTTTCCTCTTCTTTATCCTGCCCATCCTGTTCGCGTTCCTGTTCGGGCGTGTCTTTTGCGCTGGTGTCTGTCCCTTTGGGGCGCTTCAGGACCTGGTTCACGTGAAAGATTTCAAGATTGCCCGCCCCATAGCGATCCTTTTGGGTATCGTGCCTTGGGTCTATCTGGCTTTCGCCATCCTTTACGCGGCTACCAGGAGCAGTTTTATCATCTGCCACCTCGATCCCTTTGTCGGCATCTTCCGGATGGGCGGCGACGCGGGCATGATTACGCTTGGCGTGATCCTCATCGTGCTTTCCATCTTCTCCGGACGGCCTTTCTGCCGCTTCATTTGTCCCTATGGCGCCCTTTTGGGATTGGTCTCGCGTTTCTCGATCTGGAAGGTGAAGATCACGAAACACCCTTGCATCAATTGCGAGCTGTGTCACAATGCCTGTCCGGTGGACGCGATCCGTCCGCCCTACGCGAACAAGGTAAAAGAGAGCCGCCAGAAGGGCGTGAGACGGGTCCTGATGTATATGATCGTCTTGCCGATCTTCATGTTGGCCGGCGCTTTCCTGGCGCGGATGGTCAGCGACGACTTGAGCCGCTCCAACAAGAATGTCCGCTTGTATGAGATGGTCATGGCCCAGGAGGCGGACCCGCAGGATGTCCTCAATCTTGAGTTGGAGGCCTTTTATGGGCAAGGTCGTGTGGTTGAGGAGCTGGCTGCCCAATGCGAGGCGATCAAGGCGGACTTTAAGTTCTATTCCACGATTATCGGGGCGTTCATCGGATTGGTGATCGGATTAACCTTGGTTCGGTTGTCGACCAAGCGGAACCGTGTTCATTATGAGATCGATCATGCCGCCTGTGTCGCGTGCGGTCGTTGCTTCAGCTATTGTCCACAAACATGAAAGAAACAGGAATAAAAACATATACTCGTTATGAAGAAATTGATATTTAGGAATATCGCGATCCTATCGGCGATCTTCATCGTGACGTTATCCATTATGTTGGTAACGAATTATTTTCAGATAAAAGACGTGACACCCTTGCAAACGGAGGTTGTTGAGAGCCTCAAGCAGCTCAACGACTCGGGCGTGGACGTCCCCGGACTGCAAGACCAGATCCGCCAGTTGGATCTTCTGGCCCGCAAGGCCTATTTCGTGCGGATGGACCACTTGGAGGCGGGCCTCTACATCCTGCTGGGCATGTTCTTGGTCTTTATCCTGAGCTTGCGCTATTATTTCAAGGATTTGAAGGAGATCCCGGCGATGGAGATCGACCCGGTCGACGACTGGTTGATCAAGACGAACGCCCGGCGTTATGTTTTGGTGGGCGCCTCGGGCCTTGCCGCCCTGGCGGTCGTGTTCGCCCTGTTGAGCATGCCTAGCCTGAAGAAAACCGAAGGACAAGCCGACCCGGCCGCTGGTGAATTAACCGCCGAGGCAACCGAGTCCGCTTCTGCGTCATCCGACGCGTCATCCGCTCCAGCGGAGGCTGCTGAGACCGTGGCGGGGGAAACCTTGGCTGCGGCACCGGAAGCTACGGCCCCGGAGGCTGGTCCGGCGGAGCAGGAAGCAGCAGCTCCAGCCGCGTCACCGGCTCCGGCGAGCAACGTCTCTTATCAGGGCTTCCGTGGAAACAACTCTAACGGCTATTCAACAGCGAAAAATGTTCCCACGAAATGGAACCTGGCCGATGGCTCCAACATCCTTTGGAAGCAATCCGTGCCGAGAAGCGGACACAACTCGCCCGTCATCGTTGGCAACAATGTTTTCTTCTCCGGAGCCGATGATCAAGCCCGGGAGTTGTATTGTTACGACCTGAATACGGGAGAGAAACGGTGGACCGTTTCGGCCTCCGGCATTCCCGGGTCACCAAAGACAATGCCTAAGACCTCCCACGGAACGGGCTTGGCGGCCTCGACGGTCGTGGCGGATGGCGGTCATGTCTGTGCGATTTTCGCCACAGGCGATATGATCTGTGCCGACACGAACGGGAAACTGTTGTGGTCGAAGAATGTCGGTGTTCCCGACAACCATTATGGCTACGCCTCGTCATTGCTCCTGTTCCGCGACATGGTGATCGTGCAATACGACAACCAGGCGAATCCTCGGGTCTTCGCGTTAGACCTGGCAACGGGCGCCGAGAAGTGGAGCAAGAGCCGTCCGGAGAAGATCACCTGGAGCTCGCCCATCATCGCGACTGTCAACAACCAGCCGCAATTGGTCTTGATGGGTAATCCGGCGATCACGGCCTATAATCCGACGAACGGCGAGCAGCTTTGGCGTGTGGAGTGCCTGACTGGTGAGGTCGGTTCCAGCCCTTGCAGCGCGAATGGCGTTGTCTTTGGGGCGAGCGAATATTCTAAGCTCGTCGCCATAAATGGAGCGGATGGCTCCGTCTTGTGGGAGAGCACCGATTATTTGCCGGAAGTATCCAGCCCGGTAGCGACTAAGGATAACCTTTATCTGGCGACCAGCTATGGCGTGGTAGCTGCTTTCGACGCTAAAACGGGCGAATTGCGCAAGGAGCATGATCTGGGCGTTGAGTTTTATTCTTCGCCGGTTATTGTTGGCGGAAAGATGTACCTGTTCAGCAACAGCGGGAAGATGCACATCTTCTCGGCGGATAATGAATTCCAGTTGCTGGATTCCTTTGAGACAGGAGAGACGACAATGTCTACCCCGGCCTTTACGGACGGGAAGATCGTCGTCCGTACGGAAAGTAGTATTTATTGTGTAGCGGCGAAATAGTATGGCTTGTCAATGTGATCAACATAAATTGGAGGAGACCCATGAGCAATTCATCCAGGCGGTAGATGAGATCATCGAGCGGGTCGGAACCTCACGTCAGGTGATTATACCGCTCTTGCAGGCCCTTCAGGAGAAGTTCAACTATCTCCCGGCCGAAGCGATCGAGCGGGTGTATGAGAAGACAGAGATCGATCGGGCACAGCTGATCAGTGTCTCTACGTTCTATTCGCAATTCAGGCATATTCCATTGGGTCGGCACCTGATTAAGGTATGTACGGGCACGGCTTGCCATGTGAAAGGGGCGACAAACGTCTACGACGCTTTTGTCCGGGAGTTGAAAATCAAGCAGGGAAGTGTGACTACCGACGATCGTCAGTTCTCTATCGAGAAGATCGCTTGCCTGGGCTGTTGCACGTTGGCGCCGGTCGTGCAGATCGACGAGAAGATCTATGGCCACGTCCAGCCGGGTCGGGTCATGGAGGTGATCGATGATTTCCTGGCGACTCTCCAAACCAAAGAGAAGGAAGAAGAGAAGAAGGCGAAGCGTCGTGTCCTCGGTGAGGTGCGTCTTGGCATGGGCTCTTGTTGTATGGCCAGTGGTTCAGCCGACATTTATAAGGAGCTCCGGAAAGCTTCCGATGAGTTGGGAATCGACGTCGACATTAAGCCCGTCGGTTGTGTTGGCGTTTGCAATAAAGTCCCGTTGATCGATGTCGTGATGCCTGATGGACAGATTACCCGTTATCCTAACGTGAAAGCGAAAGAGATCAAGGAGATCCTGCATCACCATTTCAAGCCGGCGGGTCTTCTCAAGCGGATCCGGAACGTGGTGTGGAACCAATTGGATACTTATCATACGGATGACACGTGGGATAACGTGGTTTGGAAATCCCAAAACGAGCGGGTCGGGATCATCAACAGTTTCCTTTCCGGGCAAAAGCATATCTCGACGGAGGGTTATGGTCGTTTGGGCCCGTTGAATATAGATGATTACCTGTCGCATGGTGGCTTTGATGGATTGAAGAAGGTGTTGAGGGAGATGAAACCCGATGAGGTGGTGAAGACCATCCTCGAGAGCGGCTTACGTGGCCGTGGCGGCGGTGGTTTCATGACCGGAAAGAAATGGGAGATTGTCGCGGGTGTCGACCAAAAGGAGAAATATGTGATCTGTAACGGCGATGAGGGCGATCCGGGCGCCTTCATGGACCGTATGATGTTGGAATCTTATCCTTTCCGGGTCATTGAAGGCATGATTACGGCGGCTTATGCCGTGGGTGCCAATCGGGGTATCTTCTATATCCGGGCGGAATATCCTTTGGCGGTTATACGTATCCGTACGGCGATCCAGATTTGTCGCGAGCATCACCTGATTGGGGAGAATATCCTGGATTCCGGTTTCTCTTTTGATATCTCCATTTTCGAGGGCGCCGGTGCCTTCGTCTGTGGTGAGGAGACCGCTTTGATCGCCTCGATTGAGGGAAAACGGGGATTCCCGAAACAACGCCCGCCTTATCCGGCGATTGCGGGTTTGAACGGCAAGCCGACTTTGGTGAACAATGTGGAGACTCTGAGCCAGATCTCTTATATCATCAGGAATGGTGTCCGGAAATATCGGGAGATCGGAACGGCGGGCAGCGCCGGCACGAAGGTATTCGCTTTGGCCGGTAAGGTCAAGCATGGTGGTTTGGTGGAGGTTCCGATGGGTGTCACCTTGAACCAGATCATCGAGGAGATCGGTGGCGGTGTCGAGGGCGGCGAGAAGCTCAAGGCGGTCCAGATCGGAGGTCCGTCCGGAGGTTGTATTCCGGCGAGCCTGTGTGATGTCCCGGTCGATTTTGACGCGCTCAACAAGATGGGTGCGATGATGGGATCGGGTGGATTGGTTGTCTTGAGCGAAAGCGATTGCATGGTGGATGTCGCTCGCTATTTCTTGAGTTTTACTTGCGATCAGTCGTGTGGAAAATGTACCTTCTGTCGGGTGGGCATCCGGCGTATGTTGGATCTCCTGAATAAGATTTGCTCGGGTAAGGCGGTCATGTCGGATATCGATAAGTTGGAGGAATTGGCGTTGACAGTCAAGAAAGCTTCCCTTTGTGGTTTGGGTAAGACAGCTCCCAATCCGGTGCTGACGACCCTGAAATATTTCAGGCATGAGTATGAGGAGCATGTCAACGGAATCTGTAAGACAGGAACATGCAAGGAGATGGTGAAGCTGGTCATTACGGACGATTGCGTAGGCTGTACCAAATGCGCGAAATCCTGCCCTGTTCAGGCCATTCCTTATACGCCTTATCAGGTGCACCAGATTGATACCAGCAAATGCGTGTTGTGTGGATTGTGTATTAATGATTGCGCTTACGACGCGATCAAGCGAGTCCCGTTAAAGGCTCAGGAACCTAAGAAGGATTAAATCAGGAAAGGAGAAAGAGTTATGCGAATTACGATAAATAACCGGCAAATAGAGACATTGGAAGGCGAAACCCTGTTGGAGGCGGCTCGTCGTGAAGGAATAAGCATCCCTTCGATCTGTTACGCGAAAGGGGCAAAGCACATCTCTTCCTGTATGGTTTGCGCGGTCAAGAATTGTCAGAACGGGCAGATCATCCCTTCATGTACTACCTTGCCTACGGAAGGCATGTGTATTGATACGGAAAGCGAGGAGGTTCAGCAGGTCCGTACGCTCTCATTGGAGCTGCTCCTGAGTGATCACCGGGCGGATTGTGAGGCGCCTTGCGTGTTGGTTTGTCCCAAGGGATTGGATATTGAGCGGATGTTGGGCTATTATGACGAGGGCGACCTGGTTCGGGCCTATTCGGTCTTGTCGGAGGCGTTCGACTTGCCGACTTTGGGATGCGACGGTTGTAAGGCGCCTTGCGAGAAGGTTTGCCGTCGTGGAACGGTTGATAAGGGGGTAGAGATCCGGGCGATTATCCGCTCCATTGTTGAGAAGGCTCCTAAAGAGATGGCCGGAACCGATTCAGACGTGCGGCCGGATAAGCAGGGGTTCATCTCTAAGCTGGGTCGTTTCTCGGCAGAGGAGAAGGCTTATCTTAAAGAAAACGTGAAGGGCGCTTCCCGTTGTTTGCATTGCGCTTGTGGAGGAAGGTCGAAATGCCTGTTGCGGGCTTGCGCGACGGGTGCTGGAATCAAACGCTCTCGTTACGACGCGACTTCCAACATGCCGGCAGGACATAAGATCCATGTCGTGGGGAATTTGTGGTTCGAGCCGGCAAAGTGTGTCCGTTGTGGCTTGTGTGTCTATAATACGGAGAATGGCTTTACCTTCCGTAACCGGGGATTTGGTATGGAGGTCCTGATTCCGGAAGAGAACAGGAACAATGTGGATGAGCGGATCGCCCGGTTGTGCCCGACCGGCGCTTTATATGTAAAAGCACACGAGCGAAAGGAGGATTAGTGATGAGAGGGTGGTTGGTCTGTTGTATTGCCCTGTTGGGAGTTTTGGTCGCCTGTTCGGACGGAAAGGAGAAGGGAAACAGGGATGTCATGAGTTGGCCGCTTTTCCGCGGGAATGCGAAGTTGAGTGGTTATACCTCCTTGTCGTTGCCCGACCGTGTGGACCTGCTTTGGACATACAAGACAGCGACCCGGACCGTCTCGTCGCCTGTCGTGAAATCGGGCGTGACCTATTGGTGCGACAAGAAGGGAAGAATTCATGGGGTCGATCTGGAGGGAAAGTCTGTCTTTGAGTTTGATATGGACACGAATGTTGAGGCGACACCCATGATCGACGATTCGGTGCTTTATATCGGCCGGATCGATGGTTACCTGACGGCGATCTCCCTCTCGAAGGGCGATTCCTTATGGAACTTTGAGACCTTGGGACAGATATCCGCTTCGCCCAACGTGACCGATTTTAAGGGGACACGGGCAGTTGTCGTGGGTAGTTACGATAATTACCTTTATTGTCTTGATTCGGCTAATGGGCAGGAGTTGAACCGTTTCGAGTCCGGTTATTACATTAATGGCGCCGTTGCCTTGTGGAAGAAACATGTCATCTTCGGCGGTTGCGACTCCTGGTTGCGGATGGTGGATTGCGAGACTGGCGCTTTGAAGGATTCGATCTTGTTGGACGCTTATATTCCCGCCTCGCCCGCTTGCTTTGGACAATATTGTTATGTGGGTGATTACTCAGGAAATATCTATGAGATTGAGCTTTCGGCCGAGCAGGGTTTCCTGAACAGTCGTAAACTCCTGAAATCGGATGAGGAGAATGGTTCGTTCGTCTCGGTTCCGGCGGTCGATTCCGGTAACATTTATGTGCTTTCCGGCGACCGTTATCTTTATGCGATCAATCGGGTGGATGGCGAAAAGGTATGGCGCTATCTGCTGAAGGGGCAGGTGGGGGAAAGCTCTCCCGTAGTTTGCGACGGAAAGGTCTTGATTTGTACGAAAACCGGAATTGTCTCGATATTGGACGCGGCGACCGGCGAGCTGTTATGGGAATACGATACCGGTGAGCAGATCATCGGTTCGCCCGCGGTGATAAAGGATCATTTCCTGGTGCTCTCCTCCAAAGGAACCCTGTTCTGTTTTGGTAAGGGAAAGAAGAAATGAGCGGAATGGTTTGTATGGTGAAATAGCGGATAACAGTGCGTTTGGAATTTCACTGCAGTGTATTGGAAATTTCACTGCGGTGAAACTAAAAATGGACTTGATACCGCCTCAAATTTTTGTTCGGAAGAAAAAGAATTTTTCTTCGAACAGGATTGGAATTTCCTTCGAAGGAAATGATCATTTCTTTCGAACAAAATTTTGACCATGCCTAAAGAGGATGGAATGGACCTGTAGGGAGAGACAAAGCGATCTCCATATCCATTCATCAACAATAATTGGGGTCAATTTGACCTGTGTGATATTAATAATAAAGGCTAGAGAAAAGAATAAAAGATGGCATTGATAGAGATGACAGGAATCCGGAAACATTTCCGGGATGGTTCGGAGCGACTGAATGAGGTTCTTCGTGGGATCGATCTGACAGTGGAGCGGGGAGATTTCCTGGCGATCAAGGGCGCTTCCGGTTCCGGCAAGACGACGTTGCTTTCCGTTTTGGGTCTTTTGATCCGGCCGGATGGGGGTGAATACCGTCTGGATGGAAATCGTCTGTTCGAGGATGAGGCGGACGACGCCCGGACTCGCAACCAACGGATTGGTTTCGTGTTTCAGGATCATCGCCTGTTGCCACAATATACAGTTTTGGAAAATATCCTTTTGCCGACGTTGGCTTATCAGGCGACGAGCAAAAGGGAACAGATTGAGCGGGCTCTCGGCTTGATGCGGTCGACTGGTATCGAGGCTTTGGCGGATCGTTATCCCGCTGGCTTGTCTGGAGGAGAGTCGAGCCGGGTAGCGCTTTGCCGGGCGTTGATTATGAATCCCGCCTTGGTTTTGGCGGACGAGCCGACCGGACAGTTGGACGCGGATAATGCCCGGGCGATTGCCGGCTTGTTGGCCGGGATGAACCAGGAGATGGGAACCACGGTGATCATGGTTACCCATTCAGACGAGATGGCCTCGTACGCGAAACAAGTGAAAATATTGAATAAAGGTTGCCTGGAATGAGTGAGTGGCGGTTGACATATCGGAATTTGGTCTATTATGCCCGTTATTATCGGTTGATCGCTTTGGCGACTGTGATCGCGGTTGCCGTAATCGTCGGCAGCTTGATGGTTGGCGACTCGGTGCGGACAACTTTGGTCAATCGGGTGACGGAACGCTTGGGAGATACGGAGACGGTGATCGCTACCAGCTATTCTTTCCTGGAGGATACGGTCCTTGATCATCCTTTGTTGCGGGGAAATAGCCGGGGCGTGTTGTTTGTAGAAGGATTTATTCCGGCGAATGGCCGGCTGGTGCCGGTCTCGGTTTGGGGCGTTGATGATCCGGTTGTTCAGGAAGGACATGCGTTAATGAACGAGGCGTTAGATCGTGAGTTGTCCGTTTCACAAGGAAATGAGTTGGTCTTGAGGTTACCCTCTTCAGGGTTGGTTCCCTCAGGTTCCCTTTTCGTGACCAAGAATTATACGGTCAGTGCCCGGCTGATGAATGATGGTCTGTTGTCTTCCGGTGAAGGAGGCAATCTGAGCCTTCAGAATGACCAGTCGTTACCTTTGAACCTGTTTGTCTCCAGGTCGGAATTGGCTCGGTTATTGGACTTGGAAGGCAAGGTAAATGTGATTCTTTCCAATCGGATGATCGATGAGGCGACCTTCGCGACGGCCTGGACACCCGCTTGTTCCGGTTTGCGATTGCTGCCGGATGGTGCGGGCGAGGCGTTGGTATCGGATCAGCTTTTTATTCCGGAGCAGGTGGTGAAGGCCTCCCAACAAGCGAGTGGCTCTTTTCCTAATCGACAATTCTCTTATTTGGTCAATTCGATAGAAGGGAATGGGCAGGCTATTCCTTATTCGTTCGCAACGGCGCTCGATTCTTTCGCCGGTCGTCGGCTTCAGGCAGGTGAGGCTCTTTTGTCCGATTATTCCGCCCGGCGTTTGGGACTTTTCGAGGGTGATTCCCTGTCGATAAGTTATTTTGTCTCGTCAGACTTGAAGATATTGCGAGAGGAGAAACAGCGTTATGTGATCCGGGCAATCTTGCCGATTGAGTCCTTCGTGGCGGATACCTTATTGACCGCTGATTTTCCAGGCCTGTCGGATGTAGACCGTTGTACGGACTGGGATAGTGATTTGCCGATCGATATGGAGCGGATCACGGATGAGGATGAGGCTTATTGGAATCGTTATCGGGCCACACCGAAAGTCTTGATCGGTTATGAGTCCGTCGGTGAGCGATGGCGTAACGCTTATGGAAGCGCTACAGCCTTGCGTTCATCCGCCTCTTTTGATTTTGGAAAATTGGCGCCGTCGATGTTGGGTGTGAACCTGTTCTATCCTCGTGAGTCCAGCCTTTATTCGGCGGTGAATGGAGTTGATTTTGGAGAGTTGTTCTTGGCGTTGGGATTCTTTATCATTGTTTCCGCTTTATTACTGATGTTGGCTCCCTTGTCGGAGATGTTCTATAAGCGGCAGTCGGAATGGCGTTTGATGGAGGCTTTGGGTTTCTCGCCCAAGAGGGTAAAGGAACTTTTGTGGCGGGAGATGACTCCGATTATGTTGCTGGCTCTTTTGGTTGGCGTTATGGTGGCGATAGTCTATACGGGTGTTGTCCTGATGTTATTGGGTGGCGCTTGGAGTGGTGTGACGCGCACGTGGGGATTTCATCTGGTTGTTCGGAGCGAGGTGTTGTGGAGCGGTTTGGGAGCCAGTGCTCTTTTGGTTGGCGTTTCTTCCTTCTTCATGATCCGTTCCGCTTTCAGGGCGGGCAATCAGTCGTCCGGGCGACAAGGCCTTTCCAGTCGAGGTTGGTTCCGGTTGTCTGTTGGCATGACTATCTTGTTATTGGCATTTTGGGGCGTTGCCTGGTTTTATCTAGGTTCTGTCTCCTCGTTTATTGTTTCGGGGATTTGTTCTTTAGCGACAGCCTATTGTTGGGGAAATTATCTGTTGGCTTCTCATCGGCAAGAGGATAACTCATCACTGTGTTCGTCGACTCTCCTTTGGGCTTCTCTGTTCGCTCGCCGGAAGGAGGTCCGGATCTCTTTCCTGACCTTGGCGATGGGCGTCTTCACGGTCTTTTCCGTTGGATTGAACCGGCAGGGATTTGGCGACATGTCGAGGCTTGGCAGTGGAACGGGTGGCTTTTCCTTATGGGGAGAGACACAGGTACCGCTTTATTATTCCATGATGACTGACGAGGGACGTGAGCGTCTATCGTTAAGTGATTTGCCGAAAGAGGCTTGGGTACTTCAATGTTTACGTTATAAGGCGGAAGAGGCAAGTTGTCTGAACTTGAATAAAGTCACCCAACCGTCTGTTGTTGGTGTTGATCTTGCCGCATTGGACTCTTCCGATTTCCGGATCAAGCGAAGCCTGTCCGATAAAGACTGGAAAGGTTTTCAGACAATGAGTGATGATTTGTATCCTGCTCTTGTGGATGAGACCGTCTTGATCTGGAACTTGGGAATGGCTTTGGGTGATACTTTGACTTATCAAGTATCGCCGGATCGTACTGTTCGTGTCTTGTTGGCGGGCGTTTTGGAGAATTCCGTTTTTCAGGGACATATCGTGATTGACAAGCATCTGTTCCAGTCGATTTGGCCACAGGTGACAGGAAGCGATCTTTTTTTGGTTAAGGTGAAGGACGAGGAGATGGCGGAAACTAAACAACTGTTGTCACAGGCCCTGAGCGAGTATGGCGTTCGAGTCACCTCGACGGCCGATCGTTTGGCTCAGTTTTATGAGGTGACCGATACCTACCTGACCATCTTCATGATCTTGGGCTCATTAGGTTTGCTGGTTGGCCTTTTCTGTTTAGTCGTGACGGTCCGGAAAGGTTTATTGGCACGTCAGGAGGAGATCCGTCTCTATTCTACGTTGGGTTTCCAGAGGGAACAGATTCGTGAGACGTTGGTGCGTGAGAATCGTCTGGTTCCCTATTACGCGATAGGAACGGGTGTTGTTTGCGCCCTGATCGGTACAGGACAGAATGTGCTTCATGTCGGTTGGCCGATCTGGTTGATGTTGGTTGGTGCCGTGATTCTTTTTATTGGATCTGTCTGGTATTGGGTCGATCGGGTGACCGTAAAGGAAATAAATCGAGTGTTAGGGAGGATAAGATAATGAAGATATTGTTCATCGTACCGGGATCTGGAGATGCTTTTTATTGCGGGAATTGTTTTCGTGATAATCTTCAGGTGAAAGCGCTGAGGGATTTGGGGCAGGAGGTGATCGTCATGCCGCTTTACTTGCCTTTGGAGCAAAAGGAGTTTCAGGCGGACACGCCCCTGTTTTTCCCGGCGACCACACTTTATGCCGCGCAACGATTGTATAATGGAACGAAGATTCCTGGATGGTTGCGGTGGCTAACCGGATCGAAATGGATGTTGCGCTTGGCCGCCTCACTGTCTGGAACCACCTCGTCGGAAGGCTTGGATGGTTTGACTCTCTCAATGATACAAGGCGAGGATACGGCTTTTGGGGAGATGGTCCGGCAAATGATTGATTGGATTAAGGAGCATGAGCGGCCAGATTTGATCCATTTGTCGAGTAGCTTGTTGATTGGTATCGCCAAGGAGATCAAGCGGCAGGTCGTGATCCCGATTGTCTGTTCCTTGCAGGATGAGGAAATTTGGATTGATCGGCTGGAAAAAGAAACGGCAAATCGGGCTTGGCGAGGGATCGTGGAGAACAGTCGTTATGTGGACCATTTCGTGACAACGAGCTGTTTTTACCGAGATATGATATTGTCCCGTTTTCCCGATTTGGGTGATGTTTCCGTGATCTATCCGGGCATTAATCGGGCACTTTACCAAAAGAGTAATGAGGTCGATGAGCCAACCATTGGTTTTTTCTATCGGATGAATGAGGCGGATGGACTGGATATTTTGGCGGAGGCGTTCGTCAAGCTGAAACAGGAGAATCGGATACCGGGTTTGCGCCTTAGGATTGGCGGAGGTTATACGGCCGATGATCGACGTTTTGTTGAGCGCATCAAGAAACTGCTGCGACCATATGAGCATGACGTCGTATGGGAAACGGATTACAATTTGAGGAGTCATGCGGATTTCTATCGTCAGATTACGTTGATTTCTGTTCCGATCCGTTTCGAGGAGAGCGTCGGCCTTTATCTATGTGAGGCTTTCGCTTGTGGCTGTCCGGCGGTAGAGCCATCCACCGGTTCGTTTCCGGAGATCGTGGATGAAGCGGGCGTCTTGTACGGCGAGAACACAAGCGATCGGCTGGCGGATGCCTTGGCCTCGATCCTGACCAATCCCGATCTATTGGCCCGATGCCGGTCGAACGCGTTGGCTTTATCAAAACAGCGGTATGATCATCGGGTGACGGCTAAACGCCTTTTGACCTTGTATCGTCAGGTCGTGGGGCAAGATATGATATTGAATGATAGAACATGAGTATTAACTTTAATATAAATTAGTTTGTTATGAAAAGAATGGTAGGTTTTTTCAGTCTCGCTTTGGCGTTGACGTTAGGAGAGGTGGTCGCGCAAACCCCTTATGGATGGCGTGGACCGACGCATGATGGGCATTATCCTGAGACTGGCTTGTTGAAGCAATGGCCGGCTAATGGTCCGCAATTATTGTGGGAGACGCTGGATGCCGGTAAAGGTTATTCCAGTCCTGTAATCGTTGACGACCGGATTTATCTGACGGGAATGAACGAGGATGAGACGAAGGAGATCTTCTCCGCTTATTCGATGGATGGAAAGAAGATCTATGAGGTCGTTTATGGTAATCCGTGGGATAAAACCTATCCGGAAACTCGTACGACTCCGGCGATCGATAATGGTAAGGCTTACGTGATCAGTGGCTCGGGCGAGATTGTCTGTATCAACACGACTGATGGCAAGATTGTCTGGTCGGTGGATGGCGGAAAGCTCTATGAGCGCAAGACCGGTAATTGGGGAACGTCCGAGTGTCCGTTGGTTTACGACGACAAAGTGATCTATACGCCTTCTGGCGATCAGACAACGATGGTGGCCTTGAATAAGGAGAACGGTCAGTTGATCTGGAAATCGGAGCCTCTGGGAGATAGTGGCGCTTATGTGTCACCAATCCTGATCAGTTATAAAGGTAAACGGCAGATCATCGGCGCGACGGGCCAAAGTTATATCGGTGTTGATCCGGAGACAGGTAAGATCCAATGGCGTTTCACGGAATGGGGACGCGAAGGAAAGACATCCGGTGGTGGTATCGCCCCGAACTCGCCGTTGTTTAAGGATGGTAAGATTTTCTTCTGCCAGGGTTATAACATCAACTCGGTTATGTTGCAATTGGCGGACGACCTGAACAGCGTCTCTCTCGTTTGGCGTAATACGGATCTTGATACGCACCATGGCGGTTATGTCTTGGTCGATGGAACAATCTACGGTTCCAACTGGATCAATAACAACCAAGGTAATTGGGTAGCGGTCGATTGGGCAACCGGCGCGACGAAGTACGATACGGCTTGGGGCGGTGGCAAGAGCAAAGGTTCGATCGTCACGGCTGATGGCATGCTCTATATCTATGACGAGCGCCGTGGTATGGTTGGCTTGGTGAAGCCGAATCCGGAGAAGTTCGAGGTGGTCAGCGAGTTCCGGATCACGAAGGGCGAGGGTCCGCATTGGGCGCATCCTGTCCTGCATGATGGCGTGCTCTATATCCGCCATGGCAATGCCTTTATGGCCTATAAGGTGAAATAATTTTTAAAGCAATATTATTATGAAAGGAAAGATTATGATCTTAGGTCTCACGTTGGCGTTGACGTTAGGAGAGACGGTTGCGCAGACTCCTTATGGCTGGCGTGGGCCTACACGTAGCGGACAATATCCGGAGACAGGCCTGTTGAAGCAATGGCCGGCGAATGGCCCGCAATTGTTGTGGGAGACGCTGGACGCAGGCAAGGGCTATTCCAGCCCGGTGATCGTTGACGACCGGATCTATCTGACGGGCATGAACGAGGATGAGACGAAGGAGATCTTCTCGGCCTATTCGATGGATGGCAAGAAGATCTATGAGGTGGTTTACGGCAACCCGTGGGACCAAACCTATCCCGAGACCCGTACGACCCCGGCGATCGACAACGGTAAGGCCTACGTGATCAGCGGCTCGGGCGAGATCGTCTGCATCAATACGGCGGACGGCAAGATCGTCTGGTCGGTCGATGGCGGCAAACTCTATGAGCGTATGACTGGTAAATGGGGTACGTCTGAATGTCCTCTGGTGTTCGATGACAAGATCATCTATTCCCCCGGTGGAAAGCAGACGACGATTGTGGCCCTGAACAAGGAGAATGGTCAATTAATATGGAAGTCGGAACCACTGGGTGAACACGCGACTTATGTATCGCCTATCTTGATAACCTATAATGGCAAAAGGAAGATTTTAGGCATGACAGGTAAGAGCGTGTATGGCGTGGATCCCGAGACGGGAAAAATTGACTGGACTTTTAAGGAGTGGGGACGGACGCCTGAGGAGGTGGCGAATGGTATGGAGGCGATCGCCACAAATACGCCTCTCTATAAGGATGGACGGATTTTTGTTTGTAATGGCTACAATATGGGGTCGTTTATGCTTCAGCTCAATGAAGATGCCTCAGATGTCAGTTTGCTTTGGCGCAACAATGATCTCGATACGCACCATGGCGGTTTTGTCTTGGTTGATGGGACGATCTACGGCTCCAACTGGATCAATAACAATCAGGGCAATTGGGTGGCTGTCGATTGGGCGACAGGTGCGACGAAGTATGACACGAATTGGGGCGGTGGCAAGAGCAAGGGCTCGATCGTCACGGCCGACGGCATGCTTTATATCTATGATGAGCGCCGGGGCACGGTCGGCCTCGTGAAGCCGAACCCGGCGAAGTTCGAGGTGGTCAGCGAGTTCCGGATCACGAAGGGCGAGGGACCGCATTGGGCGCATCCCGTGCTTCACGACGGTGTGCTTTATATCCGCCACGGCAATGCCTTCATGGCTTATAAGGTGAAATAAGCGCCGCGCGATCGCGAAAGGATTTGGCGGGGGTTTCCACCGGTGGAAATCCCCGCCAAACATGTTTGCCGGCCCCAGCGAGCCGTGAAATGCCCAAAATATTAATCCGCCAGCTCCAGCGAGCCAGGAAATGCCCAAAATATTAATCCGCCAGCTCCAGCGA
>USAD01000001.1 GCA_900552415.1 uncultured Parabacteroides sp. | reverse complement strand
CCCCGAACGTATATGTAATCGTAGATTGCCATCAACCGACGCAGGCGTCGGATTGCCTCTTCCTGGCGTGCCTGATCAACGGCGTTTATCTCGCGAATCAAGTCCGCCACGGAGATCACGCCATTCTGAAGCTTGGCCTCGGCAGCCTCTTTGACACTGGTCCGAAGCTCGATGATCTCCTCATCGTCGCGCAATTGCTCTGATAATCGCCTGATCTCCTCCTGCCGGTTCAACAGATCGAGCCGGGTATTGAGAAGGAAAGTCTCACGCCTGGCCTCTATCTCACGCCGCTCAGTGGCCAGCTTCCGGCGGTCGTTGGCCAGCGTATAGAGTTTGCCCAAGTTCCAGGTCAACCGAATGCCCGCTACATAATAGGCGGCAAAATCAACGTCCAACATATCCAGTCCAGGTCGCCCGTAACCGCCTTGCACAAAAGCGCCCACTCGAGGCATCCAGCCGGCCGTCAGTTGTCGCTCACGAGTCTGGCTCAGATTCTCCAAAGCCTCAAAATAACGTAATTCCGGGCGGGCAACCGTCATGGACAAAAGGCCGGGATCGGCTGGCGTTTCCAATCGGAGCGAGTCTGCCGAAAGACCTATCAACTCGGCCAGCATCCGCCGGAAAGCCACTCCCGAGGCCTCGATCCCGACACGTTGCTGCCGGGCCTCCAACTGCGCTACCCGCAGTCTCTCCCAATCGGACCGGTTAGCGACACCATTCTGCTCCATCGCCTCGACCTGGGCCAGGTTCACCTCAAGGTCGGCCAAAAGCAGGCGGTTTTGTTCCAATAACTCATCCTGCAGGAGGCAACCGAAATAGAGCTGGTTCACCCGGTCGTTGAGAAGATATAGATCATTCTCCAATTGGCTCTTGCTGACTTCCGCCTCCGCCCTTACGACCGCCTTGGTCGCCCGAGTTCCGCCTCCGTCCCAAATCATCTGGTTCACCTCGGCTACCGCACGGTATTGATCCTTATCGAGCACGGGAATCTCAAACCCTGGAATCAAGGCGGAGATCTTCTCCTGGTCAAATGGCAGTTTAGTCACGTCACTCTGATAAGAGGCCTGGGCGCTCACGTTCACCTGAGGCAGCCACGCCTTAGCGGCGTTATCCAGAGAATAGCTCTCCGAACGGTCAATCAGGTCCATACGCTTAATGAGCGGATAATTCGCCCGAGCCAAGGCATAACACTCGGTCAGGGAAAGCGAAGCCTGCCCGGCACAAAGCCCTATCCCAAAAAGGCAAAGGGCAACAACTAACAGTCCGCGGCGTCTCATGACGGCACCTCCTCTCCATCCGGCTTCAGCAGAGCCTTCACCTGATCGACCACTAAAGGCCGTCGTCCGAGCCACCAGCGGCCAAAGCGCTCCTCATCACCTTCCATCAGGATCATTGTCAGGGGTTGGCGTACCAGCATGGGGAAGATCACCAGACTGACGACAACCGAAAGGACATCAATCACCGGCATTTGCCGCATGAGCCCTGCTGCCATCTCCCGCTCGATCCGTTCACGCAACCGGAGCAATGGCTTTATTCGTTCCGGATCACGAGTCAAGGCCGAGATGAAATGGACCGGGTCACGATTCAGCTCATTGACAATAAACACCGGGAGCATCCGGTTGCGCCAGATGATCCCCATATAAAGATCCAGCAGGTCGGGCAGAAGTTCCAAAAAGGTCGCCTCACTGTTCCGCTCCAGGATCCGATCGATATTCGGGAACAATCCAGAGGACAACTCCTCAAGCACCGCCTCGAACAATCGCTCCTTTGTCCGATAATAATAATGTAAGGCGGTCCGTCCGATGCCTGCCTCGGTCGCCACGTCGCTCATGGTCGCCGCCTCGAAACCTTTTCGCACGAAGACTCGCTTGGCCGCCTCTATGATATGCGCCTCCATATTGATAGGTTGGTTCTCGTTACTCATATTAGTATAAGCATTATAGGGAGTGACTCCCCTGTTTGACACTATTGTCAGACGCAAATGTAAAAACATTTCCCAACACAACAAAAGAATCGAGGCGGAAATAAACAACGGCCACGAAAGTCCGGGGGAAAATCCAATTTATGGGCCAAAGCACTTTCCCAATCCGGAAAAAAGACTAATTTTGTAGAGGATCTAAATTAACTATTCACACTGATATTGTCATGAACATCCAGCAATTAGAATATATCCTGGCGGTGGACCAATACCGTCATTTCGCTAAGGCGGCGGAGCATTGCCGCGTCACCCAGCCTACCTTGAGCATGATGATCCAGAAGCTGGAGGACGAGCTTGGTGTCAAGATCTTTGATCGTGCCTTGCAACCCATCCGCCCGACTCCGGCCGGCAAGAAAATCATCGAGCAGGCCCGCGTCGTCTTGCACCAGGCCGCGTTGATCAAGGACATCGTAAACGAGGAGGAGCAGTCGCTGAAAGGCACCTTCCATCTGGCCGTGCTGCCCACCATCGCGCCTTACCTCCTGCCCCGTTTCTTCCCGGCCATGATGGAGAAAAAGGAGGAGCTCGACATCCGGGTTATGGAGATGAAGACAGCCCAGGCGATCAAGGCCTTGATAGATGGCGATATCGACGCCGCCATTATCGCCAACGAGCCCGTGGAGAGCCAACTGCGTGGAGAGATCCTGTTCTACGAGCGCTTCTTCGGCTATGTGGCCAAGAACGAGCCGGTCTTCAAGAATGAGCGGATCCGCTCTGCCGACATCAGTGAGGAGCGGCTTTGGCTGCTTGACGAGGGCCATTGTTTCCGCGACCAGCTGGTCCGTTTTTGCCAGATGGAGAAGGTCCGCCTTCACCAGGCCGCCTATCGGCTCGGAAGCCTGGAGACATTCATGCGGATGGTCGAGAGCGGAAGCGGCATGACCTTCATCCCCGAACTGGCCACTCACCAGTTGAGCGAGCGCCAGCAGGAGTTGGTCCGTCCTTTCGCCATTCCGGTACCGACAAGAGCGATCGTCTGGGTTACCCGCAAGGATTTCGTACGCCATCAGATGGCCCGTCTCGTGATAGACACCATCCGTAAAAGCGTTCCAAAGAGCATGCTTACCCTCCAACCCGGCCAAAAGGTGATGTAAAAGAGAAGAAAGAGAAAGGGGACAACCGTGTCCCGATCTGGAAGGAATGGGCGAAAGGGAAAAAGGAAGAACGATGTTTAACCTAAAATATGACAGATATGAAAACGCTCACTCGATTGATTCTGGGATTGATGGCGTTGCTCATGATCCCGACCATCCACCTCACCGCACAAGTGGAGACGCCCTCGGGCAACTTCATCACGGTAGAGGGCCTCGTACGTGACAAGGAAAGCAAGAAAAAGCTGGAATATGTCAACATCACCGTCGCGGGAACCAACATCGGAACAGTCACCAACGCCGACGGCGCCTTCTCGGTCAAGATCCAGAAAGCCTTCTCGAACCGTCCTGTCGAGGTGTCGCACATCGGCTACCTGAACACGGTCATCCCCTTGTCGGGCAAAGACATCTCAGGATACACCGTCTATCTGGAGCCCAATCCAACCAGCTTGGACGAGGTAATTATCCGTGGTGGCGACGCCCGGCCCATTGTCCTGGAGGCGATGAGCAAGATTCCCACCAATTATCCGGCAACGGAAAGCATGCTGACCGGCTTCTATCGGGAAACCGCCCAAAAGGGACGGCGCTACATCACCATCTCGGAAGCGATTATCGATATCTACAAGACCGCCTACAAACGGGTTGACGCCTCGTCCGACCGGGTACAGATCCTGAAAGGGCGCAAACTGCTCAGCCCCAAAGTAAGCGATACCTTGATCGTCAAATTGCTGGGAGGCCCGAACCTTTCCCTCTATGTCGATATCGTCAAGAATCCCTATTTGCTGCTCGATCCGGAGCTCATGCCCTATTACGCCTTCCGTCTGGAAGGAAGCACAGTGCTCGATGAACGACCACATTACGTGATCGATTTCCAACCCCAAGCGTCCCTGCCCTATGCGTTGTACAAAGGAAAGCTCTACATCGACAAGAAACGCCTGTCGTTTAGCCGGGCGGAATTCGAGCTCGACATGAGCGACCGACTGAAAGCGACTGACGCAATCCTGAAGAAAAAGCCATTCGGATTGCGTTTCCGCCCGATCGGGGTCACTTACCTCGTCACCTACAGCGAGCGGCAAGGTGTCACCTGGCTCAATTACATCCGCAACGAGATCCGGTTCAAGTGCGACTGGAAACGAAAGCTTTTCTCGACCAACTACACGATGACCTCCGAGATGGTAGTCACGGACGGCAAGATGGCGGAGGAACGGATTCCTTACAAGATCTCGTTCAAGTCAAACCAGTCGCTTTCCGATAAGGTGTCCGATTTCGCAGACGAACAATTCTGGGGAGACTACAACATTATCGAACCGACGGAATCGCTCGAGAACGCTGTCCATAAGCTCAAGAAATGGCACGAAAAGGATAAGAAATAAAATATGAACGAAACCGGACATAAAGCCAGTACTGTCCGGAACAAACTCCAGTACTGTCCGAAGAAAACTCCAGTACTATTGGGAAAGTACTCCAGTCCGATGCTTATCGGACTGGAAAGAGGTTCCAAGCTATTGGCAACCAATTCCAGAAACAAGACCCCATTAAAAACATAAAGAGAGTCTTTTCGCAAAGGCTCTCTTTATAGGTTTTTAATAGGTATTAGTCTTTAAGGCAAAAAGATTGTTTAGGTTATCTGGGTGCAAAGATGGCCCTTTTCTCTCGACTGAACAAATTATAAAATGTATTTTACAACATGTTTTCAAAAAAATATACTAAATAAACCTTAGATACCGGAAACCATCCCATCCAAATAGACCTTATAAACTCCAATAAGCCAACTCGTGGATACGGCCACGATAAAGTCCTTTCACATCCGCCAAAACTCCATCTCCAACCATCAGCGACTTGAAATCGGACTCCTCGAGCGCCAGATACGAACGATGAGACACGGCGACCACGACGGCATCATAGGCCCCATTCTCAGGCTTTTCAGACAAGGTCAAACCATATTCACGCATGACCTCCACCGCCGAGGCATATGGATCCACCACATCCACACGCACACCAAAATCCTTGAACTCATTGATAATATCCACGACTTTCGAGTTGCGGATATCCGAGACATCCTCCTTGAAGGTGATGCCCATGACCAATACCCGTGCCCCCAAAATATTCTTACCCCGGGCGATCATCCGTTTCACCACCTTCTTGGCGATATAGCCACCCATCGAGTCATTGACAAAACGACCCGAGTTGATCATCTTCGTATGATATTTCAGCTCTTTCGCCTTGTACACCAGGTAATAAGGGTCAACTCCTATACAATGTCCCCCTACCAATCCCGGGTAGAATTTCAAGAAATTCCATTTCGTCCCGGCAGCTTCCAACACGTCATACGTGTTGATACCAATACGGCTGAAAATAATGGATAACTCGTTCATCAGAGCTATATTCACATCCCGTTGTGTATTTTCAATAATCTTCCCGGCCTCAGCCACCTTAATATTCGGAGCCCGATGTACTCCCGGTTTCACTACAAACTCGTAAACCTTAGCCACCGTTTCCAAAGTCTCTGCATCACATCCCGAAACAATCTTTACCGTATTAGCCAACGTATGCCGCTTATCGCCCGGATTGATTCGCTCGGGCGAATATCCCAGCTTAAAGTCGCGCCCCACTTTAAGGCCCGATAACCGTTCCAGGATCGGAAGGCAATCCTCTTCCGTACATCCCGGATAAACAGTCGACTCATAGACCACATAATCGCCCGGCTTCAGGACTCGTCCAATCGTATGGGTCGCCTGAAGCAACGGCTCCAAATCGGGCTGGTTGTGACGATCGATCGGCGTCGGCACGGCCACGATATAAAACGAGGCCTCACGCAAACGCTCCGGATCGGACGTAAAGCTGATTGACTTGCCCTCGAAAACGGAACCGGGAAGCTCACCACAGGGATCAATTCCCTCACGCAAACGGGAAAGACGTTCCTCGTTCACGTCAAAACCAATCACCTTAATCCGGCTGGCAAATGCCATCGCCAACGGCAAGCCGACATAGCCCAGCCCAACCAAAGCCAAGCAACTCTCTCCGGACCGCAAGCGATCCCTGATATCCTTATCGTTTTCCATGTCCATAAACATTAATTATATTATACGGACCTTTCAGAATGACCAGCGAGACCAATTGATCGTCGCCTCCATCTCGCCCTCAACCGCATCGGGCAAAGCCGGGAAGAAGTCAATCCCTGTCAAGTTCTCGACACTGTCGATCGTCACCGCCATTTTCCGGGGCGATACGCCATTCTCATAATCCCGGTTCTCGAAAAGAAAGCCGATACCTTCCATCTTGCCGTTCACCTCCATGCAGAGCACCTTATAGAACGACTTGGGAATGCCCACCCGGTTTTTCCCCAAGCGGCGCATATCCGAGGAGATCACCGGACCACAGGCGATCCAGACACGACCATTCTCCTTAGCCCACAAACGGACCTGTTCCTCCAGGTCTTTCCAGACACCTCGGTTCAGACCAGGTTTCTGTGGACAAATATTACTCAAATAGAAAGACTCACGCATCGCCTTGAGCGACCATTTCATGTCACCAGCGGGCGCCATGTGGCCACGATCATAACCAGTCCGGGTATAATCCTCATTATAGGCCGTCGCCCCTTTCACGTCGGGATCGACCACAAACTTATTCGAGCGCTCGGCCCGTTGGCTTGTCGCCTCCTTGGCCGTCAATTCATAAGCCACCCAATTGGAGATCCGGTAGTCGGAATTGTAAGAGAGCGTATAACCCTCATGACGAATGACCTGCTCTTTTGCCTCACGGCGCAGGCGAGGAATCTCCAACCGGTCAGGGATATCGATCTTCTCCCTCTTTCCGGAGTCCGCCTTCTTGGTTGAAGCGGTCGCCTCCTGACGCTCACGCTCAGGCTTGACCGATTTAACCGCCTCCACCTTTTTCTCGACTGCCTTCTTGGCCTCGGAGAAATTAGAAACCTTAGCGGAATCAAAATAGTCGTATACGAAAAGGATCCCGACCAGGCATAAGACAGCGGCAAAGAAGACCAGAAAGATTCGCCGTGTGAAGGTCATCAAACCCGACAACCGGCCACCGCCTTTCGCGCCACGTTTCTTTCCGCCTTTCGCTTTCGTCGAGCGTGCTCGTGTTTTCTTCTGAACCATCTCGTTATCGTATTACCATTAAATAACCACCTTAAAACTCTAGCCTCAACCCATCATAGGCATAATGCGTATGGGGTGGCAATCGATGCTCAATCTCGGCATGAAGACCGATCCGGTGACTCATGTGCACAAAATAGGTCTCCTCAGGAGCGATCCGCTCGGCAAGAGCCAATGCCTCGCCCAAGCTCTCGTGCGAGAGATGAGGCAGCTCACGCAAGGCATCAAGCACCAACACCCGGACACCTTCCAACTTCGGGAATTCCGTCTCCGGCAAGCTTTTGATATCTGTCATATAAGCCAGGTCGCCAATACGGAAACCCAGTATCGGCAATTTAGCGTGCATCACCCGGATCGGAATCACCCGTACGCCCGCCACCTCGAAAGGCGACAGATTGATCTCACGCATAAGGAGATTAGGGACGCCCGGATAGCGATGCTCCCTGAAAACATAGGGCAAGCGTGTACGGATCGCCTCAATCACATTGCGCTCGGCATAGATCTCCATACCATGCTCCCGGCACATGGGTCTCACGTCGTCCAAGCCACCGACATGGTCGTAATGCTCGTGCGTCAACAGGATCGCGTCCAAATGGCTGATCCCGTTCCGGATCATCTGCCAGCGAAAATCGGGGCCGCAATCAATCAACAGGCTTTTCCCGTCGACCTCTACCAAAGCGGAGGTCCGCAAACGCCAATCACGAGGATCCTTGCTCCGGCAAACCTCACATTGACAACCGATCTCTGGATTGCCCGTCGAAGTTCCCGTGCCTAAAAAGGTTAACCGCATCATCCGACGTATTTCACCTCCGGCATCAATTCCAATCCAAAACGCTCTTTCACCGCCGTACGGATGCTCTCCGCCAGCAAGGCAATCTCATAGCCTTGGGCACCACCCAAATTGACCAATACAAGCGCTTGTTTCTCATAGATTCCCACATTGCCATGGCGCTGTCCCTTGAATCCGCTAGCCTCGATCAACCAGCCCGCCGGGATCTTGACGCCACCATCGGGCATCGGATAAGAGGGCATCGAAGGATTATCGGCCAAAAGACGCTCATATGTCGCCTGATCAACTACCGGATTCTTGAAGAAACTACCCGCGTTGCCTAGCTGGGCCGGATCCGGCAATTTCGCCGCCCGAGTCGCCAAGACCGCATCACGGATTGCCTCAAGTGTCGGCTCCTTCCCTTCCAGACGGGCACGCAAATCGCCATAGTCCAACCGTGGGCGAGGCGATTTCTCAAGGCGCAAGACCACATGCGTGACGATATGCGGATCGTTATGCTCATTCTTGAAATAACTGTCGCGATAACCGTATTGGCAATCTTCCCTTGAGAAGATACGCTTCTCGAACGTCAGCTGATTGTAGGTCTCTACAGACTCGATCACCTCCTGGATTTCCGCACCATAGGCACCGATGTTCTGTACGGCAGCCGCACCCATCTCACCAGGGATGCCGGAGAGATTCTCAATGCCGGCCCAACCTTGACGAACGGCATAGGCGACCACATCGTCCCACAACTCAGCGGCACCGACACGGAGCAGGACTTGGCTGTCCGTCTCGCCAACCTTCTCCATTCCCTTAATCAAGGAATGAACGATGATGCCATTATAATCATTAATGAATAACAAATTGCTTCCACTCCCGATATGGGTCGAGAGACATTCCTGGAAATACTCATCCCTCAAGATCCGCCCAAGCTCCTCCTCAGTCTCGTATTCCATGAACCACCGGGTCTTGACCGGCAAATGAAATGAATTATACGCTTCCAGTGAAAAATTCTGCTCAATTCTCATACGTTTTCTTCTATATAAATAGCAACGCGAATGTAGTCATAAAATCCATCACTCCCCTTTCACCCGTTCCTGTTTTTTCCCTAACTTCGCGTCTACCGGTTAAGGGCAACAACCGTCCACCGGCACGAGCGTAGAACAAAACAATTTACATCACATGGAAATAATCAATCTTAGCGAGACAAACACGATCCTCAACAAGTTCGTGCAAGAGCTCCGCGACGTACAGGTACAGAAAGACAGCCTCCGTTTCCGGCGGAATATCGAACGGATCGGCGAGATCATGGCCTATGAGATCAGTAAGCAATTCCGGTATTCACCCAAAAGCATTCAAACCCCACTGGGAACAGCCTTGGTCAATACGCCTGACGATCCGTTGGTGATCAGCACTATCCTGCGTGCCGGACTGCCTTTCCACCAGGGCTTCCTGCGTTACCTGGACAATGCCGAGAACGCTTTCGTTTCCGCCTACCGTAAATACAAGGACCGCCTGAACTTCGATATCCATATCGAATACATCGCCTCGCCCCTGCTCGACGGGAAGACACTGATTATTTCCGACCCGATGCTCGCCACCGGCAGCTCAATGGAACTGGCCTACAAGGCCCTGCTGACCAAAGGCGAGCCGAAGCATGTGCATGTCGCTTCCATCATCGCCAGCCAACAGGCCATCCACTATCTTCAGGAAAAGATGCCGGACGAGAAAACAACCATCTGGGTAGCGGCCATCGACGAGGGTCTTGACGAGCACTCATACATCGTGCCCGGATTGGGCGACGCCGGCGACCTGGCCTTTGGCACGAAAGATTAACAGCTCGATTATCTACTATCAAAAAAAGGCTAGCCATGAAAAGTCAAAGAAAGAAACTTTGGACCCGATATACGATCGTCTTCTTTGTGATCCTTTTCGGCAACAGCCTCGTAAGAAGGCTCCTGCCCTACGAGGAACTGAAAGATGGCAACTTGCTGATTAACGTTGTTTTCTCTCTTATTGTGACACTCTTGATCCTTTTGGTAGATCGTCTCTATCATAAGATACGTCATAAGGAATCACAGTGACCCTTCATAAAGGGTCACTATGAACCTATTCCAATCATCATAAGCGAAAATTACCGGAAATATACTGATCGACCGGGATATCCAGAAAACCACCCCGCTCACGAACAAACTCGATCAACTGGCGGAAAATAATATTATGCCCCAACAGGCCGGGATTACCAATCAAAAGCAGATGCTCACGGGCACGAGTCATGGCCACATTAAGTTTCCGGTCGATAAGAACACCCGCTTCCTCGAAGGTATTGTCGGTCAGGAAATCCAACTGATAATACTTCTGTACGGTAAAGCCATAGAGGATATAATCCCGCTGGCTTCCCTGATAACGCTCCACCGTATCGATCGTGATGTCGCGCAAAGCGGGAATTCCATAACGGGCAATCGCAGCCCGCACCGTCGCGATCTGATTTCGGTAAGGCACGATAACACCTACTGTCTCATCCACATCAAAACGCTCGCCCTCCAAGAGGTAAATCCGATAGACCGTAGCCGCGATCACCTCCGCCTCCGGTTGGTTGACCTTGTCGGAAACGATCGCCTCCGGATTCAAAGGCGACACAGTCACAAAAACCACCCGTCGGGTCAAGAGCAGGTCATCGATGCCATGCTCTCCTTTACCTTCAGACGGCAGGCTAAGCGACTGATGCGGACAAGGGACAGCCTCCAACCGGCCACCATAAAAGGCCTGGTTTGGGAAAAGGGCGATATCAGGGTGCATTCTTCCCTGGCGGGTCAACATATAAGTCACCTCCGGATCCTCGCCATATTGACTAAGTAATCGCTCGAACAACGACAACCGGCAGTTGGTCAACCGGATCGCATGAAGAATGGGATCGACCACGGCCGATTCCGACACGGTCTGCTGGACAACGGCAGGCAGTTGCTTATGGTCGCCAATCATCACGATCTTGCAGATCGCCGGGCATCCATTCCTTGACGCGCTCAGAAGACCCATAAGATGCGGCTCAAGAATCTGCGACGCCTCGTCGATAACAGCCAGCGAGAAGGTTCGCAAACCAAAGAGCGACAGGTTAGCGCTCAAGGTCGTCGTTGTCCCGACGATTATCCGTGCCGTCGCGACCAAATGGAGCAAAGCGGTCCGGTTCGGGCAATCGGCCACCTTCTCTTCCAACAAATAAGGATGATAAGCCTTGTCCGCCGAGAAGCGACTACCGATACGTATAAAATCAAGCCCTTGCCCCACCAGCTTACTACAGATCTCATCCACGGCCCGATTCGTATAGGCCAGAAGCAAGACCGACGCGTCGGGTTCCGTCAACTCCTCAAGCAGAGTATTCATCAACCCATATGATGTCTTGCCTGTTCCGGGCGGGCCAACGATCAGGAACAGTTCCCTCGCCTGCTTCACCCGAAGCGACAAGGCATTAAAAGCACCATAGTCTCCATTCAATGTCACTCCCCGATCAACGACCGGCTTTTTCTGTAACAGAAGCAGCTCCTTCCGCTCACGAGGCGCCGAGAGGAAAGCATGCATTCCCCGATAAAGCGACTGATAAGACGATTCCATGAAGTCGTGCTCGACTGCCCACAGACAACCGGCATAATGACGGAAAACCCGGGCATCCGATTGTTTGGCCCTCAAATGAAGGATCACCATCTCATCCGTCAGCTCCTCGATCAGTCCGCGAAAGACCATTGTTGAGCAAGGATCAGGGCTTGTGCCCACAGCATAAGGATAAAGGAAGACAATATCGCCACGCCGGAAATTGGCACGGTGTTTATCACGATCCGTCTGGAAACGTAACGCCACATGTTCGACAGCGCCCACATGCCCTTCATCCGGACTCTCGATTGTCAATCCATCAAACATATTCCCAGCTTGCGATTTCTCCTCCGGCAGGTCGAGCCAAGTGGAGGCGAAACCCGAGCATTCCTTCCTGGAATTTCCGATCTTGGACAATTGGTGTTCCTTACCGATAAAGGTCAGGAACCGGTAATAATAAGCCCTTTCCAAATCGGAGGCTTTATGAATAGGCGCCAACAAGGCGTCAATCTGTGGCTTTTGGTACTGCTCCCAAAGCGTCCCTGACACCTGATTCGTATTCAAGCGATCGGCCGACAAATCATTCAGGATCTCAAAACCACCTTGGGCATAAAGAAGATCACTCCAGACCATGCCGTTACGCACCTTTATCGCCTCGAAAATCAACCGGGGCGCAAAACCGAGACCGCAGAGGCTCGGCCTGTATTTCGAGTAAAGCAGATAGGCCTGAAGATTCTGCCCGTTACGCTCATAGATCGCCCGGTAATTATAACGGATGAGCAACATATACAACAGCATCTGCACGTAATGCTTCTCCTGTTGTCTGGGCGCCTCGCCTTCACTTCGGGGATAAGGATAAGCGCTCTTGCCCGACTTCTGTTCGACCAGGAAACGGAAATCGAGTTGCAACAGGTCCATACGTCCTTGCAGACCGAGCATCTCCGAGAAAAACGAGGGCTCAAGAATCACCTCATCCCGGTCGAAAGCGCCCACATGTCCCGAAAGACTGTCGATCGCCTCACCAATATGCCTCTTCTGAGCCTGCGCCTCCTCATGAAAATGGCGTCCGATCTCCTGGGTCAACATACCTAACGTGTTATGCCTGAAAAAACGGGTGGCGCTCTCCAAATAGGTCGGCGCATCCTTATCCGAATGGATCGCCTCATCAAGTAGCTGGCCGGCGAAATTTCCCAACAGGATCGCCTCCGAACTGGCGGAAGGCTTGATCTTGTTCAACAGATGGATCATGGGCGAGGTCGCGTAGTTCTCGAAACAGGCCGCCACGGCCGAGATATCCACCAGATAATCGGGCTCGAAGATGATCAGCTCCGGATAAATCACTCCATCCCGTCTCCGTGGACGAACCAAATTTAACTGAGCACCACGATAGAGCATACGTTCCAAATAACTCCAGTCGTAAGGATAATAAGCATTCTCGGTATAAGCGACCCGTGTCTCATCCATTTCGTCCCAATCAACCTGTCCATAAAGAAAGTGCTCGTCCCAACTGTCTACCACGATCCGTATCCGATCTCCTAACGGCTGGTCATTCGTTGAGGCGATCCGTACATCCTCATCCGGCTCACGCGAGCGGAAACGCCCGCCCAGGTCCTCAGGAATCGTCACGCCATAGACCAATGAGACAAAACGGCAAAGCGCCTCCAAATCGTAAAGGCAAATCAAGGACGAAAACTTGACCGAAGACTCATCCCGTCCGAAATTGCGAATTCGCACACGGACATCGTTCACCATCTTCCGGGTCAGCCGATCTGCCTCATATTCCTTTAACAAATAATCTGTCCGGGCGAACGCTCCACCGAATCTCAGGGATGAAAAGGCCGTATGCTGACTCAAGAATTTCCGGAAGGTCTGGGCAAAGAGACGATAAACCCGGACATAATCAGGCTCCAGGCTCATGGCGAACCGCAATTCTTCAAAATAAGTGGAAGCCGGTTCGGCCCGTTCTTGACGACTGGCCGGTTCCGTGTCCGGCAACTCCAAACCCGCCACGAAACGAGCCAGGTCATCGGATGAAAACAGGACATGCCTTTCATCGGCAGTCCATAACGAATCCAAGTGATCCGGATCCGCCACGGTCAACCAACCACGAGCGCTTTCAGGAAGCGACCGATCATCCAATCCCCGCAAACAACCGAAAAGGATTGTTACGCCAAGCGCCTCTACAGGAATGGAAGGAAAACGCCCCATAACCTTACGTCGCTCAACAACCGCCTGCCGATAGGGATTCCGCTGCCAAACGCCTCCTCCAACCATCCGCCCATCAATTGTCCATGCGCCATCAGTCCGGGCGATCACTTGTCCCTCTCCTTCCCTGAATTGCAAAATACGCATCTGACTGCCCGTGATCAGCAAGGCGTCAACCGTCATCTCCCCGATCACGTAATTCCCGATCAGGCAAGCCTCGACCGTTTCCTGTTGACAACACGTCTCCAGAAACGAACCGACTTGCCTGAAAAGCCTTTCCTTGAAAAGAAGGTCAAATCCTGATAATTGATATATCCTTACTCCCATATGTATTTACGGAACACGCAAACCCAACGATTGGATGTAATCCGTTTGAGGAATACAATTCTCCAAACCGCTATTCCGGACAAAATCCATCATGGCCTTCCGGGCTACGGCCTGATCCGGACGTGCCTCACGAATTTCCTGGTAGGTTGTCCGGGGCGACTCGGCGAAGTTTTTCACCTGATCCCAATTCTCCGGCTCACGGATACCCATCACGCATGAGTCATTGATCTTCTTATAGGGCCAAAAGGTCCATCCGATATTATTCTCCTCCATCACCTGACGGAATTGGGCCTGCCATTCCATCGTGTTATGCCCGATCTCGCCCATGTACATCGGCCGATTTGAGCGGTCTCTAAACTCAATATAGTCGCGAATCGCCTCAGCCGTAGCCTCACCGCCATAACGATGGCAAGTGTACATAATCTTATCATCATATTCCGTATCCGTAAACACCTTGAAATTGCTGTTCCATTGGGCGGCCCCAAGCAATATGATATGGTTACGGTCCACCTCCCGGATCGCCGCCACGGCACGCTTATGCAAAGCCTCCAGCTTTCCGTTCATCTCATCCATCTCCTCGAAATAAGGGGCGATCGGCTCATTAATCAACTCATAGCCCAAAATCACCGGCTCATTTTTATAATAGTCCGCAATCCGTCGCCAGATCGAGCAGAAAAGCTGTTGGCTCTCCTCACTCTCGAACAACCAGGGATAACCATAGCTATCGTCAATATTATCTCCGGTCTGGCCACCCGGCGCATCGTGCATGTCCAGGATCAAGTAAAGGCCATTGTCACGGCACCAGCCGACAACGCTGTCCACACGGGCAAAACCATCCTGATTGGCTTTCAATCCCATATAATCCTCATCCGTGAACAATTTATAATGGAACGGTAAGCGAATGGTGTTCGCTCCTGTCGAGGCGATAAACTCAATATCCGCCCGGGTAACGTAATTGTCCTTGAACGCCTTCCAAAACGCGTCCGTAAAATCCGGACCTACCAGCTCACGAAACATCTGATCAATCCGGCCCGCCGAATTGGCCTTGTTGAAACCGAACATATATCCCTCCGGATTCAACCAGTTTCCCAAGTTCGTTCCCCGAATAAGCAATTTCGAGCCATCCGGACAAACCAAATCCGGTCCTTCGATCCTCACGAAACGATCCGCGGCGACAGGCTCTTCCGCCCGCTCACCTGAACAAGCCAGCAAACCACAACACAAGGCCACCAGCCATAATACCTTTTTCATAATACAACCTGTTTTTAAAGTTAGCACGCGAACTTACGGAATATCGCCGGAAGAAGTCGCGTTTTCCGCGTATATTCGCGTATCAAATCAAGAATCATCATGCCGACAATCCTGATCATTGAAGACGAGAAACGGGTAGCCGACCTCTTGAAAGCGGGACTGGAAGAGAATGGTTTCCAGACCATCGTGGCCTACGACGGCGCCATGGGCTTGCGCCTGTTCCGGGCTGGAGGCGTCCAGTTGGTCATCTCCGACATCATCCTCCCCAAAATGGATGGCTTCGAGCTATGCAAGGAGATACGCAAACAAGACAGTCAAGTTCCCATCCTGATGCTCACGGCATTGGGATCGACCGACGATAAGCTGGAAGGCTTCGATGCCGGAGCCGACGATTATATGGTCAAGCCATTCGACTTCAGGGAACTGAATGCCCGTGTGCAGGTGCTCCTGAAACGCAAGGCGGACACACCGGCCGCCACGCCCGACTCGATCGCTTACGCCGGGCTCGTCATTGACCTGCGGCGGCAGGAGGCAACACGAGACGGCATCGCCATCAAGTTATCCCCCAAAGAATACAACCTGTTACGATATATGGTAGAGAACCCGGAGCGCGTCATCAGCCGGGTGGAGATCGCCGAGAAGGTCTGGAATACCCATTTTGATACGGGAACCAACTTCATCGACGTCTACATCAACTACCTGCGTAAGAAGATTGACCGGGATTTCGACCAAAAGCTCATTCACACCAAGCCGGGCATCGGCTTTATCCTGACAGACAAGCCATGAAAATTCGGACTGCCCTTACCCTGAAGAATACGTGTGTCACCGCGGCGGTGCTCGCCCTCTGCATGCTCCTGATCTACCTGATGAGCGAGCAAGCCCGGAGCCGGACATTTTTCCACGACCTGAGAAGCGAGGCGGTCACCAAAGCGCATCTTTTCCTCCAAAACCAGGTGGATGCCCGCACCATGCAATCCATCTACCTGAACAATAAGAAATTTATCAATGAGGTAGAGATCGCCGTCTACACGACCGATTTCCAGATGCTCTATCACGACGCCATACAGAACGACATTATCAAGGAAGATCAGGCTATGATCGATCGCATCCTGGAAAAGGGCGAGATCGAGTTCTATATCGGCGACTACCAGGGAATCGGTATGCTCTATTCCCTTAATGGACAAGATTATGTGATCACGGCGGCGGCCTACGACGGTTATGGCTACAACAACCTGGCCCAATTACGCCATACCCTGCTCTTGCTCCTGCTGATTGGCCTGACCCTGCTCGCCATAACCGGCTACCTGCTGGCACAAGATGCCTTGAAGCCTATCCGCGACATCGTACGTGAGGCCGAGACCATCACCGCCTCGCGCATCGACAACCGCCTGCCGGTCAAGAACGAGAAGGATGAGCTGGGCGAGCTGGCCACCACCTTCAACGCGCTGCTGGAGCGACTCGAGGTCTCCTTCAACGCGCAAAAGATGTTCGTTAGTAATGTTTCCCACGAGCTTCGTACGCCTTTAGCCGCCTTGATCGCCGAGCTCGATCTCGCCTCGCAAAAGGAGCGTACCTCCGCCCAATACAAGGCCGCTATCCAAAACGCGCTTGGCGATGCCCGCCGGATGAACAAGCTGATCGATGGCTTACTGAACCTCGCAAAAGCCGACTACCGTCCGGAAGAGATCAAGATGCACGAGATCCGGCTTGATGAGACACTGCTCGACGTGCGCTCACAAATCCTGCGGGCCCATCCGGACTATCACATCGAGCTCCTGTTCAGCATGAACGACGACGATGAGCGGTTGATCACCGTCAACGGCAATCTCTACCTGCTCTCCATCGCCTTCGCCAACCTGATCGAGAACAATTGCAAATACTCGCCCGACCAAACCTCCATTGTCCAGATCGCCTCTCATGGGCCATGGGCGACAATCAGTTTCACCGACAACGGGAATGGCCTGACCGAGACCGACAAGCAACAGATCTTCACCCTTTTCTATCGGGGCACCAACGAGAATCAAACGAAAGGGCATGGCATTGGCATGACACTCGCCAAAAAGATCATCCTCCTCCATCAAGGAGACATCGTGGTCCGTTCGGAGCTGAATAAAGGAACCACATTCGTGATCGAGCTGCCGCATATTTGATAATAAGAAAGAAACAACGTACCTTTGTTCATACATCGATTTGTTAACTTTAAAAAAGACGAGAAAAAAACATGACAACCCGTAGAGATTTCCTGAAACAGGCGTCGCTTATCGGCGCCGGAATGGCATTCAGCCCGTTTCTTATCCAAGCCGGTAACCATATCGGCGCCAACGACCAGATCCGTGTCGGACTTATCGGCTGCAACGGTATGGGATTCGAGGATCTTAAAGCGTTTCTCCGCAATCCGGAAGTGACTTGCGTCGCCTTGTGCGACATCGACAGCAATGTCCTCGAGAACAGGGCGGCCGAGACCGCCAAAATCACCGGAAAGAAAGTAAAACACCTGTACAAGGATTGGCGACAGGTGATCGACAATAAGGACATCGATGTCGTGATCGTCGGTACGCCCGACCACTGGCATTGCCTCCAAGCCGTCTACGCTTGCCAGGCGGGCAAGGATGTCTATTGCGAGAAACCGTTGGGCAACAGTATCGCGGAATGCGACATCATGGTCCGGGCCGCCGAGAAGTACAACCGTGTCGTACAAGTGGGCCAATGGCAACGAAGCGATCCGCATTGGCAAGACGCCATGGCCTTCGTGCACAGTGGGAAATTAGGCAAGATCCGTACCGTTCGTGTCTTCTCCTATCAAGGCTGGTGCCCCTCAATCCCCGTCAAGCCGGATGAGCCCGTTCCTGCCGGCGTAGATTACGACATGTGGCTAGGCCCGGCACCCAAGCGTCCCTTCAACAGGAACCGCTTCCACTTCACCTTCCGCTGGTTCTGGGATTATGCCGGCGGCCTGATGACCGACTGGGGCGTGCACCTGCTCGACTATGCCCTGTACGGCATGAACGTAACGGCACCCAAATCAATCATGGCCTCAGGTGGCAAGTTCGGCTATCCGGATGACGCCTGTGAGACGCCCGACCTCCTGCAAACGATCTATACTTTCGACGATTTTACGGTCATGTGGGATCACGCGATCGGCATCGACGATGGCGCCTATGGAAGAAACCATGGCCTGGGCTTTGTCGGAGAGAACGGAACGCTGGTAGTCGATCGCGGGGGCTGGGAAGTTATTCCCGAGAAGGTCAACGGCAAAGCCCGCATGGAGGCAGTCCCGCTGAAAAAGGCGTATGGCGAGGGTGGCCTGAATCTCCATGTGAAGAACCACCTGGCCTGCATCAAGAGCCGGAACCGTGCCTGCAACGCCAGCATCGAGATCGGCTCTCACATCGCCAAATTCTCGCAACTGGGCAACATCGCCTATCGTACCGGTAAAAAACTGACTTGGGACGGCAAGAGTTTCCACGACGCTGAGGCAGACGCTTACCTGAGCAAAAATTACCGGGCGCCTTGGGAACTGCCTAAAATTTGATACGAGGCACAACCTCTGGAATATATGATCGCAGCACCAGGATAGTGCCAACCAAACGAATGAGCGCTGATAACTTCAGGATAATCGATAAATCGACCTAAAAAATTCTGATTTATCAGCGCTTATTATATACCTGCTCCAGATAAAGGAAAGATGGCCAAACGCTCCAATCTCAAATTACCAAAATAACTCCTAAACAAATCATACAGTAACATATTTCTTTTTAGTACGACTTTTCGATAACACGAACTTTGCGCAAAAAGGCTCAAAAAAGAGCAATCAAGCCGCCAAAACCGACCCGATTTCCATTTTGTCCGAACAAAACAATCGTTTTCTTCGAAGAAAATGACCATTTTCTCCGAAAGAAAATTCCTTTTCTTCCGAAGATAAAAGCGCATACATACGTTCCTTATGCCGAATACGAACGTACGTATAGCCTGACATCTCCTAAAGCAGGACCTTTCACGAACGTTTGTGATGAGAAAAAGGAACCGAAATGAGTCTATTTAACATTTCAAAAGACTTTTCAGGGCTCTATTTTTATTCGCCTTCAAATTAGCATATTCACATAAATAACAGACCAACCGCGACAGAAATGAACAGATCAAGCGTAATACACGTTATTAGCACACCAAATCAAACAGACAACAAGCTATTTGATTTCGCCTAACTCCGTCAGAATCGTCTATTTCCATTCATCTCGTCTCCCTACCCGAAATATCGCAAGGAGAACCGGGTTGTTTTGACAAAATGAAAGTTATCTCCTCAAAATGACAATTTGCCAAATCCTGAAACAGATCGCAAGCCGGGTCCGAACCATTTCCTGACGTTATCGACCAACCCCGAAAAAACAGCAAGGCCCAAACCATAAAATAATCATGCATACAGACGGGAAATATCAAGCCTTTTGCGTATATTTGCCCAAAATTTTGATCAAACATACGTATGAGGGAAAATGAGATGATCTTCGGTATCCGCGCCGTGATCGAAGCGATCCAAGCGGACAAGGAGATCGACAAAATATTGATTAGACGAGACCTGCAAGGCGAGTTGGCCAAGGAGTTAATGACGGCGCTGAAAGGGCGTGGCATCCCTGCCCAACGAGTACCCGCGGAACGGCTAGACCGATTGACACGCAAGAATCATCAAGGCGTCATCGCGTTCCTCCCCGCTGTCGCCTATCAACATTTGGAAGACATTATTCCATTTATATATGAGCAAGGCAAAAACCCGTTTATTGTTTTGCTTGATGGGATTACGGATGTCCGCAATTTCGGAGCGATCGCCCGGACATGCGAGTGCGCCGGTGTCGACGCGATCGTCATTCCGGAAAGAGGCAGTGTTTCGGTCAACGCGGATGCCATGAAAACCTCCGCCGGAGCGTTGCACGTATTGCCCGTATGCCGGGAAAGAAACATCAACCAGGCCATCCGTTTCCTGAAAAATTGTGGCGTCAAGGTTTTTGCCGCCAGCGAGAAGGGCTCGGAACTTTACACGAGAGTCTCCTATGACGGACCGGTAGCGATCGTCATGGGCGCGGAAGATACGGGAGTCTCCGCCGAGAACCTGCGCATTTGCGACCAGATCGTGAAGATCCCGCAATTCGGAACCATCGGTTCCCTGAATGTTTCCGTCGCCTCCTCTATCATGATCTACGAGGTGATCCGGCAACGGATGAACGAGATGAAGGAATAAAAACAACAAGAACCATAATAAAGAATCATACGATGAAAAAAGTTATCGCGACAAACAACGCCCCCGCGGCAATTGGCCCCTACAGCCAAGCGATCTTAGTAAATAACATGCTCTTCGCTTCCGGACAGCTTGGACTTGACCCGGCGACAGGCAATTTCGCCGAGGGCGGCATCAAGGAGCAGACAGTCCAGGCGTTCAACAACGTCAAAGCCATCCTCAACGAGGCGGGCATGAGCATCGACAACGTGGTAAAGACAACCGTATTCTTGGCCGACATGGCTGATTTCGCGGCGATGAACGAGGTTTACGCCAGCCAATTCAGCGGCGATTTCCCCGCACGCTCGGCAGTCGCAGTCAAGACGCTTCCCAAGAATGGCCTGGTCGAAATTGAGGTCGTAGCGGTAAAAGATTGAGCCCAAATCCAAGAAAAAACAAATTAACTCATAGTTTTTTTACGGAAAATTAGGATAGTATCATTTCTTTTCATACCTTTGCGCCCCGTAAAACAGATCGATATCACATCGATATAATCATTCTGTCCGTGATGCTAGTTCAGAATTGGCGATCTGATAGGGCTTTCCATGACGCGTCTTTTGCGTAAAAACACATTTTATCATCAGAAGATATCCGATTGGAAAGAGAGGTAGAATCATTACATGTAATATAAAAAAGATAGAGATGTCTAAGATTTGTCAAATTACCGGGAAAAAAGCGATGGTTGGAAACAACGTTTCTCACTCTAAGAGAAGAACGAAACGTAAGTTTAATGTCAACCTGTTCAGAAAGAAGTTCTATTGGGTAGAACAAGATTGTTGGATCAGCCTGAATATCTCAGCTGCAGGCTTGCGCACGATCAACAAAATGGGAGTAGACGCGGCTCTGAAGATGGCTGCTGAAAAGGGTTATTTAAACGCATAATCGAGGAGGATTAAACAATGGCAAAGAAAGCGAAAGGCAACAGAGTTCAAGTTATCTTGGAGTGCACAGAGCATAAGGACAGTGGTATGCCGGGTACTTCTCGTTATATCACTACTAAAAACAGAAAGAATACAACTCAGAGATTGGAATTGATGAAATACAATCCGATTCTGAAGAAGATGACTTTACATAAAGAAATTAAGTAATAGGAGATTTGAACAATGGCAAAGAAAGCAGTTGCAACATTTAAGAAAGGTGATGGACGTACTTTCTCTAAAGTAATTAAGATGGTAAAGTCTCCGAAAACCGGTGCTTACATCTTCCAGGAAGAAATGATTCCGAACGAAGCAGTAAAGGATTATTTCAACAAATAATTCTTGAAGCATAAGAAATAAGAAAAGAGGCTTTTTCCCGGCAAAAAGGGAGAAAGCCTCTTTTTTGTTCTCAAATAAATCCTTAACTTTGTATCTTGAGTCGCATAGGAGAAACGGCTTATGCGACGGCTTAAATGGATGTAAATTATAAACATATATACTATGAAGTTTGATGTTTCAAGTACTGCCTTGTCTTCCCGCCTGCAAGTGGCGAGCAAGGTCATTGCTGCCAAAAATTCATTGCCCATACTGGACAATTTTCTCTTTCGTCTGGAGGGAGATGTATTGACGATTACCGCAGCCGATTCAGAAACCCGTCTGGTAACCACCGTGCAGGTGATGAATGCCCAAGGTTCGGGCGTTTTTGCATTGTCGGCCAAGAATATCCTCGATCCTTTAAAGGAATTGCCGGAACAGCCACTGACATTTGACATAAATGATGAGAATCTGGAAATCTTTATCTATTTCCAAAACGGAAAATATAATTTCATCGGTGCGCGAGGCGATCTGTATCCTCAGCAAAAACCGCTGAAGGACAACGCGATTTCCCTGACAATGGACAGTAAAGTATTGTTGAACGGTATCAATCGCTCCTTGTTTGCTACGGCTGATGATGAATTGCGCCCGGTGATGAATGGTATCTATTTTGATATTCAGCCGGATAATCTGACTTTTGTGGCTTCTGATGGCCGTAAGCTAATCCGTTTACGCAATTCTTCTGTAAAAAGTAATGAGCGTGCTGCTTTCATTTTACCGAAGAAGCCGGCCAATCTGCTCAAAAACATTCTGTCGAAGGACGAAGGCGTTACGATGGTTAAGTTTGATGAAAACAACGCGCATTTTATGTGTGACAACTTCGAGATGGTCTGCCGACTGATTGAAGGACGTTATCCGAACTATAACAGTGTAATTCCGCAGGAAAACCCGTATAAGGTGACGATCGACCGCGTTTCGTTCCTGACAGCCCTGAAACGTGTCTCCGTATTCTCACAGTCAAGCAGCCTGATCAAATTGCACTTGCAGACAAACGAGCTGACTATTTTCGGACAGGATATCGATTTCTCTATTTCGGCCGAAGAACGCATTCCGTGCCAGTATAACAGTCCGGAGCTGAATATCGGTTTTAATTCGACTTATCTGATTGAAATTTTAAGCAACATCAGTTCAGAATCAATTGTGTTTGAATTGGCTGATCCATCCCGTGCAGGCGTAATCGTCCCGGAAGAGAATGAAGAAAATGAAGACTTGTTGACATTGCTGATGCCAATGATGTTGAATGATTAAAGCTTTATATTATGCAATTGAACCTGAAAAATCCGCTGGTTTTCTTTGATCTGGAAACAACCGGAATCGATATAGTCAAGGACCGTATCATTGAAATCTCGTATGTGAAGGTTTTCCCCAACGGAAAAGAAGAGAGTAAAACCATGCGAATCAATCCGGGAATGCCGATTCCACCGGCTTCAACGGCTATTCACGGCATTACGGATGATGATGTAAAGGATTGTCCGCTGTTCAAGAATGTTGCCAAGCAGTTGGCGGCTCAGATTGAAGGATGTGATCTGGCCGGATATAATTCGAATCGTTTCGACATTCCGCTTTTGGCAGAAGAATTTCTGCGTGCCGGTGTTGACATTGATCTGACACGGCGGAAGTTTATTGATGTGCAGACGATCTTCTACAAGATGGAACAGCGTACATTGGCTGCTGCCTATAAGTTTTACTGTCAGAAGTCACTTGAGAATGCGCATACCGCAGCAGCGGATACGATGGCAACCTATGAGGTTTTGAAAGCCCAGCTGGACCGTTATCCGGAGTTGAAGAATGATGTAGCATTTTTATCTGAATTCTCGAGCTTCACCAACAACGTGGATTTTGCCGGCCGGATGGTTTATAATGACAAGAATCAGGAAGTATTCAATTTCGGTAAGTACAAAGGCCGCCTGGTTGAAGAAGTGCTCAAGCAGGATCCGGCTTATTATAGCTGGATGATGAACGGAGACTTCCCGTTAAATACCAAACAGAAACTGACGGAAATCAAACTGCGTGGTTTCAATGCGAAATAAATGCTGATTTGTATGCTGAAAGGAAAACATATCATCTTGGGAATTACCGGAAGTATTGCGGCTAATAAAGCCGCTTATATCATCCGGGCATTAGTCAAAAAGGGGGCGGAAGTTCAGGTAGTCATTACTCCGGCGGGAAAGGAATTTATAACGCCGATAACCCTGTCCGCCTTGAGCAGCAATCCGGTTATCAGCGAGTTCTTTTCCAATCGTGACGGTTCTTGGCACAGCCATGTTGATCTGGGATTGTGGGCGGACGCTATGTTGGTTGCACCGGCTACGGCTTCTACCATTGGAAAGATGGCAAACGGCATTGCAGATAATATGTTAGTAACAACTTATCTGTCCTGCAAAGCTCCTGTTTTCATTGCTCCGGCCATGGACTTGGATATGTTTGCGCATCCGACAACGCAGCAGAATCTGGATCGTCTCCGCTCATTTGGCAATCACATTATAGAACCGGCTGAAGGAGAATTGGCCAGTCATCTGGTGGGAAAAGGCCGAATGGAAGAACCGGACAAAATCGTGGCTGTTTTAGAGGCTTTCTTTGATGAATCCAAGATATTAAAGGATAAAAAAATCTTAATAACAGCAGGTCCGACGTATGAAAAGATAGATCCGGTCCGTTTTATAGGAAATTACTCTTCGGGAAAGATGGGATATGCTTTGGCTGAAGCGTGTGCGGCACGTGGGGCAGAAGTATTCCTGGTGAGTGGTCCGGTTTCGTTGCAGACCAAACATCCTTCCATCCATCGGATCTCCGTCGAATCTGCAGAGGAAATGTACCAATGTGCCATGGATGTCTTTCCATCGGCCGACGCAGCTATCTTAAGTGCGGCTGTGGCAGATTACAGACCCGAGATGATTGCTGCAGAAAAGATCAAGCGGGAATCGACAGGAGAGATGATGCTGAAGCTGGTTCCGAATAAGGATATCGCCGCTTCTTTAGGGCAGATAAAGAAGGCAGACCAGCTATTGGTCGGTTTTGCCTTGGAGACATCAGACGAAGTTCATCACGCAGCCGACAAATTGAAGAGAAAGAATCTGGACTTTATCGTCTTGAATTCTCTGCGTGATCAGGGAGCTGGCTTCCGGTGTGATACAAACAAGATATCTATTCTGGATCAAGAAGGAACACTGACTGAATATCCGTTGAAGAGTAAGCAGGAAGTGGCTGTAGATATTATTAATAAGTTAGTTTCATTAATGAAATGAGAATAAGAAGACTATTGGGATTGTTGGCAGCTGGCATATGTTCTGTCTCCGCTATGGCGCAAATGTCGACCAACGGAGAACTGAATGCCCGCATCACCATTAACAGTGATAAGATACAGGGAACGGACAAATCGGTTTTTACGACCTTGCAGACAGCACTGACCGAGTATGTCAATAACAGGCGTTGGACGGATGCTACGTTTGCCGTCAACGAACGGATTGACTGTTCGATGACTATTATCTTAAGCGAGCAATCCGACAATAGTTATAAAGGAGAAATACAGGTACAGGCCACCCGGCCAGTGTATAATTCGTCTTATTTGACAACACTATTCAATTATCGGGATACGGAACTTGATTTCGAATATGCCCAGTTTGAACAATTGGAATATAATGAGAACTCGTTGAGCAGTAATCTGACTGCGACGGTGATGTTTTACATTTACGTTATCTTAGGACTCGACTTCGACAGCTTTTCACCTCTGGGTGGTAAAGCTTATTTTGACAGAGCCCAGCAGATCGTGAATATGGCACAGTCGCAAGGTACATGGAGCGGCTGGAAAGCCTTTGATAAGGATGACAACCGGCACGGACTGATTACGGCTTTGACCGACAATACTTCTGAAACATTCCGGAATTTCTGGTATACGTATCACCGGAAAGGACTGGACGAGATGGCCGGTAATCCGGATCGGGGACGAACCACCATTATCGAAGCCTTGCCGGCTTTGAAGGAAGTAAAAAGCGCCCGTCCGACGTCTGTGATCTTGCGGGTATTTTCGGATGCCAAATTGGATGAACTGGTGCTGATTTATTCAAAGGCGACTACACAGGAAAAACAGGAAGGATATAAATTACTGTATGAATTATATCCGACCGAAACCAAGCGCCTGGAATCATTGCAAAAGTAATAGAACTATGCTGAATTCATTATTTATCCGGAACTTTGTCCTGATCGACAGCCTGGATATTCAATTTGATAAAGGTTTTTCAGTCATTACAGGTGAAACTGGTGCCGGGAAATCCATCATTCTCGGAGCTTTATCGTTGGTTTTAGGACAGAGAGCTGACGGGAAAAGCATTAAAAAGGGAGCAGACAAGTGTGTTATTGAAGTTTCATTCGATATTTCCAAATACCAGCTCGAACCATTTTTCCTTGAAAACGATCTGGAGTACGATGCTTCAAGCTGTATCTTGCGGAGAGAACTCTTCTCTTCCGGAAAGTCCCGTGCTTTTGTCAATGATTCACCCGTTTCTCTTTCCATCCTGAAAGAATTAGGAACAAGGTTGATTGACATTCATTCCCAGCATCAGAACTTACTGTTGGGCGACAGCCGTTTTCAATTACGAGTGCTGGATGTCATGGCCGAGAATGATATTCTGCTGATTCTGTATAAAAAAGAATTCTTGCGTTACCAAGGCTTAAAACGGGAATTGAAGGCCTTGCTGCAGAAAGCGGAACAGAGCAAACAGGATGAAGATTACATCCGCTTCCAGCTGGATCAGTTAAAAGAAGCGTCTCTCTCGCCCGGCGAACAGGAAGAATTGGAACAGGAACAGGAGACTTTATCTCATGCAGAGGAAATAAAAGGTTCGTTATATAAGATAAGCGAATTGCTTAACGGCGAAGAAATGGGTAGTGTCCAATTGATTAAAGAAGCCTTGTCGCTGGCCGACGGATTGGAACGCTATTATCCGAAAGCCAAAGAATTTGCTGAACGGCTGCGATCTGCTTATATTGACCTGAACGATCTGGCGTCTGAAGCTGACAGTCAGAAGGAGGACATTGAATTTAATCCCGGGCGTCTGGAATGGGTCAATGAACGGTTGAATCTGATTTATACGTTGGAGCAAAAACACCGGGTTTCGAGTGTGGACGAGCTGTTGGCACTGCAGGAACAATATGAGAAGCAATTGGGCGAGATCAGTTCATACGACCAGCTGATTGAAGACTTGAATCAGCAATTGGAGGTTTCGCATGCCGAGTTATTGCAGCAGGCAGGTGTATTAAGTGTCCAGCGGAAAGTGGCAGCGAATACAATAGCAGAACAACTGGTGAAAATGGTTTCTCCGTTGGGAATGCCGAATATCCGGTTTCAGGTAGAAATGACGACCCGTCCGGAACCGGAAGCTGATGGTATGGACGATATCTGCTTCATGTTCTCCGCCAACAAGAATGGTGAGTTACAACCTGTGGCTCAAACCGCATCGGGAGGTGAAATTTCCCGCTTAATGTTGTGCATCAAAGCCATGATTGCCGGTTTCACGGCATTACCAACCATTATATTTGATGAAATAGATACCGGCGTTTCAGGTGATATAGCCGACAAGATGGGAAATATCATGCAGGATTTAGGTTCGAAGATGCAGGTCTTTGCCATTACCCACTTACCGCAGATTGCAGCGAAAGGTACAGCCCATTACTTTGTTTATAAGGAAGACAGGGAAGATGGTACAGCCACGCAGATCAAACGCCTGTCGGATGAAGAACGGGTTAATGAAGTGGCCCGGATGCTGAGTGGTGCGTCACTGACGAAAGCATCTTTAGCTAATGCAAAAGATTTATTAAGGAAAGGACGATAAACTTTCAGGCAGTTGCCAGGTCTTATTACTAAAAGAAATTCATATTATTCACATTTAAAGAGAGTATACTATGAAACGATTAACATGGATAGGACTTTTGGTACTGCTATTCAGTCTACCAGCTTATAGTCAGTTCTGGATTCATTTTGAATGGAATGCACCAAGATGTAATGAATGCCTGTGGATGGAAGAGACATTACATTTGTCGCCCAGGGCTGCCCACGAATATCATAAGATCATACATGCGTATGGCAAGAAGATTGAACATGAAGCCTTGAAGGATTGTCGCTACTGGGATCATTCCGCTCAGGTGATTTACCGCTTGCGCATGGAGAGAGACCGTAAGTTACAACGGATTTTGTCGCCTCGGCAGTTCGAGTTGTATGTATATTATATTCGGGAAACACCTCGACGGATTCATGATTACATCGGTTGGTATGATAACCCGTATTATCCGGATTATCGGCCGACAAGAAACTGTTACTGGTATGAAGATTCGTATTGGAGAGGAGATTGGACTTTTGCCAAGGGAAATTGGGTTTGCCATTTCGATGCACACGGTTGGTATCCTGGGAAATATTCCCGCCCGACACCGCCTCCGCCACCTCATAAACCGACACCAAGACCACCGTACCGCCAGCCGAATCGTCCAGGAAAGCCTGCTGCTCCTCGGCCACAGGTAAACCGTCCGGCACCGCCGGCTCACGAGGTCAAGCCTTCAGGTAAACCCGGCAAACCCTCGAAAGCACCGGCATATCAGCAGGGGAAAGATCATAAAAAGGATCATTCATCCAAAGGTTCAGGCAGATATTCCGGACATAAAGACAGCAGCGACAAAGGTCGTAAATCCGGAATAAAAGGAGTAGGACGCGAAGCTTAGTTTTCATTATTAATAAAACTCCCGAGAATCGGTTTCAAATCTCGTTGTTTATGAAATCGATTCTCGGAAGTTTTGTTTTATAAATTACCTGGAAAAGATTTTGCCATTTGCTGTGATAAGAATATTTTTGTACAAGCAAGTAATAACAGGCAATTCCTAATTATAAAATATATATGAATAAAACGAACTCACTTGTGCTGGTTTCCGGCACCATGATGTTGGCCTTAGGCACAGGATGTCACTCCAATACTTCGGAAGAGGCTAATAAAGAAGAACAGCAGAAACCAAACATCATCTTCATTCTGTGTGATGATATGGGATATGGTGATTTAGCTTGTTACGGACAGAAATATATTGAGACGCCTAACCTGGACCGTCTGGCTGCGGAAGGTATGCTCTTCACACAAGCCTATGCCGGAAGTCCCGTCAGTGCTCCATCGAGAGCTTCGTTGATGACCGGACAACATACCGGACATTGCAAGATCCGTGGAAACAAGGAATACTGGAGCGGTGAAATGATGTACGGACAGAATAAGGAATATACGGTAACAGGGCAGATGCCTTATGATACCGCTCATATCATTCTTCCTGAAATCATGAAGGCCAATGGCTATACAACCGGCATGTTCGGTAAATGGGCCGGCGGTTATGAAGGCTCGGAATCAACACCGGATAAACGGGGAATAGATGAATACTACGGATATATCTGCCAGTTCCAGGCGCATTTATATTATCCGAACTTCATGAACCGATATAGTAAGTCGGCCGGAGATACAGCTGTAATCCGTATTCCGCTGAAGCAAAATATTGAACATGCCATGTATGGCAACGATTACCGCAACCGTACCCAATATTCGGCTGATCTGATTCATCAGCAGGCGATGGAATGGATTGACAAACAAGATGGGAAACAACCTTTCTACGGCTTCCTGACTTATACGTTGCCTCATGCCGAACTGGTACAGCCGCAAGATTCCATTGTACAGTATTATATGGAGAAATTCCAGAACGATAAATCCTATCCGGGTTCAGAAGGTTCGCGATATAATCCGATTATGCACACGCATGCCCAGTTCGCTGCCATGATTACCCGTCTGGATACTTATGTAGGTGAAATCATGCAATTGCTGGATAAGAAAGGATTGGCCGAGAATACCATTGTTATGTTCTCGAGTGACAACGGACCTCATGAAGAAGGTGGAGCTGATCCGGAATTCTTTGGTCGGGACGGCAAACTGAGAGGCTTGAAGCGTCAGTGTTATGAAGGTGGTATTCGTGTACCGTTTATCGTCCGTTGGCCAGGAAAAGTTCAGGCCGGTTCAGTGAATGATCATATCTGTGCCTTCTACGACATTATGCCTACGTTCTGTGATCTGATAGGAGAAACGGATTATGTAGCGAAATATACAAATCCAGAAAAGCCGGTAGATTACTTTGATGGCATTTCTTTTGCTCCGACCTTGTTAGGGCAGACCGGACAGAAGCAGCATGATTTCCTTTACTGGGAATTTGAAGAGACTGATCAAATCGGTGTCCGTATGGGCGACTGGAAAATGGTTGTCAAGAAAGGTCAGCCGCATTTGTATAATCTGGCTACCGATTTACATGAAGATCATGACGTGGCTGCCGAACATCCGGATATTGTCCAGCAAATGAAAGAAGTCATTGCAAAACAGCATATCGAAAGTCCGGATTTCAAAGTGACATTGCCTGAATAAGACTTACTCGCTCCGGTGAGACTGATACACAAAGGCTGATGCTTTCGGGCCACCTATGTTCGTGTGCCAGTCTCACCAGAGTAGATGCTGTTTAAGGAACTTTCTTCTCTTATTATACCTTTCCATAAATGCTGAACAAATCGGACAAAAGAAGCCTCTTCGAGCAACTGTTTAAGAAGAATTATTCCCGTCTGTGCGGACTTGCCTATCAATATCTGAATGATATAGAGGAGTCGAAGGATGTGGTAAATGATGCTTTCGAGGCGGTTTGGAATAAGTTTCATACGCTTCAGATGGATACAGCGGATACCTATCTGATGACAATTGTCAGAAACAGATGCTTAAACCTGCTGGAACATCGGAAAGTACAACAACAATATGGAGCTTCTTTCACGGAATCGGATTTGTTGGAGGAAGAAATGGATTGGGAGGACAGAGAACGGATACTGGAAAAGATTGAATCTGTCTGTAATGAATTACCGGATAAAACCCGTTATATATTGAGCCAATGTTATTTTCATCGTAAAACCTATAAAGAGGTAGCTTCGGAATTGCAAATCACGCCCGATGCTGTCAAGAAACATATCATGAAAGCCTTGAAGGTATTACGGGAAGCGGTACAGAAGTCTGAATGAATTCAAACAATCATGGTGATTATGGAAGAGAAGAATTATAAGGATAGAGAACATCAAACGGGAACTTCGGAAAAGAAAACAGAAAACCTGTCAGCTTCGGATAGCCAGTTGCTACGGGAAGCCGGACGTATATGTGCAGAGCAAGATATAGAAAAGATGTTTCCGGCAGATCAGGCGTGGAAGGACTTTTCCTGTAAAAGAAAGCGGTCAAACCGGAAACGTATTCTCTATACGATGATAGGAGCTGCTGCTGTTATTCTCATTGCGGTAGCCAGATATCTGTCTTTCACAGCAGAATCAGAAGTCACCAGCTATGATCTTTTTACAGCAGTAAAGCAAGAGCCCGGTTGCATCTTGACAGGAAGTGATGGCTCACAAGAGATTATTCTACAGGATGAATTGAATTTACTGGATGACACCTATCGTGGGAAAGAACATTATATTATAGAAACCCCGTCAGGGAAGAATCTTCGGGTGATATTGCCCGATAGCAGCCTGGTGATCTTAAATGCCCATAGCCGACTCCGTTATACACAAAAGGGAAAACGCCTTACTACATTGGAAGGTGAAGCCTATTTTGAAGTCAGGAAGGATTCAGAACACCCGTTTGTCGTGCAGGCAGGTACGGCCAAGGCCTGTGTATTGGGAACAAGCTTTAATATCCGCCATTACGAACAAGAACAAATACATATTACCCTGCTGACTGGAAGCCTGGCTGTTGAATCGGAAGCTACAGAAAATCCGGAAATCATGAAGCCTGGTGACGATGCTTCCTTGCTGGAAGACGGAAAAGTTATCATTCAGGAGAAAGGAGAGACGTCTCGTCCAATGTGGACATCCGGATATTTTTCATTTGATGATGCTCCTTTATCGGAAGTTCTCTGTGAATTAGGCCGCTGGTATAATATCAATGTAACCGTTCTTCATCCGGAAGCAATGACACGTAACCTTCACTTCAGATGCAAGCGTTCATTGGAGCTGGAAAATATCCTTGATATCCTGAATGAGCTGGGCGGATTTCGTCTGGTAAAGAAAGAAAATACCATTTTTGTGCAATAACGAGGTACCCGATTTCCCTTTCACCTGTATTACCATAAAAGGCATGATTAAAATGCTTTTCTGTGGAACTTAAAAGGAGGAATCATGAAAAGAGTCATCGGTTGTTCGCTTATTCTGTGGTGGAGCAGTTGTATGTGGATACAAGCTTTGCCGGAAGTCGATTATCTCAACAGGATGTATTATCAAGAAGATCGTGTTTCGTTGGTCGAAGCACTGAAGGAATTGGAAACCCATTACGGACAAACCCTTGTCTTTACGTATGAGGATGTCAGTACTTTTCAGGTAAGAATGACTGAATGGAAACCGACAATCGAACAGACCTTAGATTCACTCTTGGCAGATTTACCGCTGACCTATATCCGCAAACAAAACCACATTGTCATTCGTAAGAAGCAGCATAAACCAGACATTCAATCGCTCGGCGTCAGCTCCATCAAGAAGAAAGCCGAGGGAATAACAGGACAAATCATCAACAAGCAACAACAAGCTATCGAAGCCGCTTTTGTCTGCCTGGTTGATTCGGCCCAAGGCCAGCCCGTTAGCCAAGCTATTACAGACGCGGAAGGTAGATTCTCTTTTCCCCGTAGTCACGGAAACTTATGCTTATCTGTGACTTGTCTGGGATATAAGCCTTATCTCTCTTCTGTATTCAATGCAGAAGAAAAACATGAACTCCCCGTAATTGTCTTGGAAGAAGAATCGCAGGTGCTGGAAAAAGTTGTAGTAATCGGAGAGAAGACACAGCCGGTTCTCGAGCAGAAACCCGGTAAACTGGTATTCAATGTAGAGAACAGCATCAATGCGCAAGGTTCCAATGCCTTCGATGTCTTGAAGCAGTTGCCGGGAATTTCCATTCAGGAAGAAAGCAAGACCATCAGTCTGAATGGCAGAAGCAGCATTCTGATTCTGCTGAATGGTAAACCGACCTATATGCAGCAGGCAGAAATCGTAGATCTGCTTAAATCGACCTCTTCTGCCAATATCAAGCAAATCGAAGTCATGTCGAATGCATCGGCCCAGTACGATGCGGCCGGTTCGGGCGGTATTCTGAATATCGTACTGAAGAAAAGAAGAGATGCCGGCTTTCAGATGATGCTGAATGTCGGAGCTGCTTATTGGTTTAACCCGAAGCAGAATCTGGAGACGGCATTCAACTATTCCACGGGAAAGTGGAATATATATGGAAATTACAGTCATAACTTCGGCCATTCGAATCTGTATTACGGGAGTGAACGAAAACAGAGCGGAAAACTCTTTGACAGCCAGTCTACTGATACTGACAAGCGGAATACAGTAGCTGCTACTCTCGGTGCAGATTATCAGTTGGCAGAACATCATACAGTTGGTGTACAGGGAACGGGAAATTTTGTATTCGGTCCGGGTTCAATCTATACGCACACCGATGTGTATGATGATTATGAGCGCAGTCATCTTTTGTATTCACTCGCTTCAGAAAGCCAGTATGAACATCAGAAAGCAGCCCGATATAACTTCAATTTCAATTATACGTATGAATTACCGGATGAACGGACATTCACTTTCGATGCGGATTATGGCTGGTTTGATGGAAATTCCCGTATTTATCAGCCCAATACTTATTATTCGCCGGCTGGAGAGCTGGATTCCGTCGGGAATTACCGTTCGTTGGGTGGGCGAGACATTCGTCTATATGCCTTGTCAACCCATTATAAAGAAACTGCCGGTCCGGGAGAAATCTTGGGCGGTATGAAATTTTCCAATGTTTCTTCTCGGAATACGTATCAATATTTCCAAGTATTACCACAGGAAGACGTGCTGGATAAGGATATTTCCAACGATTTCTCTTATCTGGAATCTATTCTGGCGGCATACCTTTTATATGATTTCCATTTGGGGGAGAAATGGAATGCCAACGTGGGACTTCGTGCCGAATATACCCATTCGGATGCTCATCTGATGCCGGTAACAGGAAGTAAGAACGAAGAAAGCCATGTACGCCGGGATTATGTAGATCTTTTCCCTTCGGCTAGTGTTACATTCCGCCCAGACGATAAGCAAAGCTGGTCGTTGAGTTACGGAAGACGCATCGACCGTCCTGTTTATTCAGATTTGAATCCGATTGAGCAAGCCTTGGATGGCTTATCAACCTGGAAAGGAAATCCGTTCCTAAAACCTCAGAAGACCAGTCGGATCAGTTTGCAATATCAATACGACCAGACTTCGGTTGAAGTATCTTATTCCCACACGACCGATTATCAAGTGCAGGTAACCGATACATTGGGCCCGGACAAGATCGTGATGGAGCCTCGTAACTTAGGTAAGCAATCTTATTGGGGCATCTCGGTCTCGCAGGCTCTCCGGTTACTTCCCGGATGGAATCTGACTCTTTCCGGAAATGCTTATTACCTGGATAACCAGATGGCATTTGATGTGCAGCGGCACTATCAGCGAAAACGCTGGGCCGGAAATTTCTCTTTGCAAACCTCGTTCCCTTTATGCTGGGGCATACGCTCGGAAGTATTGGGTGTGTATCTGACCAAACGGCTGGGCGGCTCAACGGAAGTCATGAACCCGACCGGATTTGTAGATATCGGTTTCCAGAAGAAATTCTGTCAGGGAAAAGCCGCTGTCAAGCTCTCCTTATCGGATGTTTTCTGGTCGAACCACTGGGGAGACGGTATCAATTACTTCGGAGGCTTTGAATCCATCAACTATGGCTACGGCGAATCACGTATGTTCCGGTTAAACTTCACATATACCTTTGGCGGCTCGGAAAAACGAAAAGAAAAACATTTGAATATCGATTCGGAGTTAAATCGTTTCTAAATGGGAAAACCGGGATTTTATTCTTCAGGGAAAAGCTGAAATTTAAAATACCCGGTTTTTATTAATTCAAGCTAAGGGTTCGTGGAAATATATCTTTTATTGCAGTATTTCTCCATTTTCAGCAATGCGGACATACTGTTCTCTATTTCCTTTTTCTACTTCAACCATATAGTAGTTACCTGTTGGAGTTTCATAGAAATCAGCATCATCTATGCGATAATCCGAATAGCTGGCAGTAAGTGTCGCTTTGATAACATCCGGCAACAGGTTCGGATGAATATCCCAGGAAGTATAAATCCACTCATTGGCTGAATTGAATACAACTTCCTTCCCGATATTCTGATCAATGATATCCACTTCGATATTTCCATTGTCACGGTCTGTTTCAATGATAACCGCATTCGGATACATTTCTTTTACCATCGATTCGATATCGGTCGGAGTCTGTTCCGGCAGATAAGGATTATTATCAGTAGTACCAGGATCAGTCTGGTCCTTAATCAGAATACCGCTTGATGTGTAATACAGATCAATATCTCTTTCTCCGCTTTCCACTTCAATCACATAAACTGTTTCTGTACTAATACGTTCAACTTTGTCAACGTCCTCAACTCTCCAGCTGGCATATTGGCTCGATTCAAATACCTTTTTAACGGCTTCGGGCAGTGACTGGTAAGGAATGTCGGTCTCTGTCATTACCCAGCCATTTGCTCCAAACCACGCTTCGGCATCAAATCCATTCAAGCGGAAATCTACTACAGAATAACCCAACTTTTGTTCCCATTCTTCCACCTTGGCATTCGGATACATTGTCATGAATTCATTTTGAATGTCCGTTGGAAGGTTTGATACATCCATATAGTCATCATCGCAACTCACAAAACAGGTTCCGCACATTGTTGCGGCAATCATTGTCAATAACTTGATATTCATAGCTCTCTTATATTTTATTTATCTAAATCAATTAATTCAAAGTTCTTATTAAATTTCAGTTCCCAACCATTGGATAGTTTGGCTTCATACGTATTTTTTTCTTTTTCCAGTTCAATAATCTTACTATCCGGATAATTACTCCGAACATAAGTCTGGATCTGATTGGGTATCAATGAAGCCGGTACCTCACTATATTTACATTTAATCTTTTCCCAATTTCCTGAACGGTCGAATTCAACTTTATCTCCATTTACGAAGATGACATCATAATTCTTTCCGAAGAAATCGGATTCCATTTTGGCAAGTGCCACTTTCTTGTCACCAAAATTCTTGTTCACGAATTGTTGTGCAGTCTGTGGTAATTGAGAAAACTGTATTGGTTTGTCATCATCCGCATAAGCCGGTAATAACAGGGTAGTAGCTAACACGAGAGTCATACATATCCTTTTCATATCGAATCCTCCTTTATACTTTCATTAAATTTCTACGACAAAGATGAAGACCAATTCTGAAAAGAATTTGAATTTTTCAGCTTTTTCTTCAAATTTCAGGTAGAAAAGTGAAAGAAATGGTTTCCGTCCTTATAATAATAATGTATAGAAAAGGAATATAAGCGGCAAATTGTATCGACAATGGCCAAGCCTAATCCGGTGGACTGTTCTTTCTTCTTGCCCTGATAGAAGCGGGTGAAAATTTGGTTCTCATCCAAAGCTCCACTTTCAGCTGTATTGCTGACGATCAAATCATGAGCTGAGATCCGGATAGCAATCTGCCCGTCTTTAACATTATGAACAAAGGCATTCTTCAATAAATTCGTGATAAGAATAGAAGCCAGTGTCTCGTTCATATAAACCTCAAAGGAAGCTCTTTCTTCTATGGATACATGGATATGTTTATAATCGAATACTTCCTTGAAATCATCCAGGTATTTGTGCACTAACAAATTTATCCGGATCGTTGAACTCTCTGGAAATTGTCCGTTTTCAATCTTCGAAATCAGCAACAGCGACTTATTCAGCTTCGAGATATGTTCGAGTGTCTGATAAACCTTGCTCAATTCTTCCATCTGCCGTTCCGACATCGTATCATCGTCCATTAACATTTCAATCCGGTTCTGGCAGATCGCCAAGGGTGTTTGTATTTCGTGGGAAGCATTTCCTATAAACTGTTTCTGCTGCTCATAAATAGCTTCATTATGGGAAGTACTGCGGATCAAAGCCTCATTTAACTTACGAAACTCAGTTACATCAGTCGGATTGTCCAGTGGTCGGTTGTTTTTCCCTAAGGTATAAGTGTCCAGCCAGTCTAAAAGTTTGTACAAAGGTTTCATATTCTGTCGATAAACCAGCACATTGATCAGCAGAATCGTAAGTAGTAAAACCCCGTACAGGAACATGATCCAGAACCAGATAGACGAAATCAGATCGGCTTTTTCAATAGACGGCGTCGAGACTGTCAACATATAATATTGGTCATTCCGGTCTTGGAAGATGGTTTTCAGGATTCGGGCCGGTTCTGTTTCTTTCTTTTCTGTAATATATACCATCGAATCGGTATATTGAATATGAGGATGAGAAGCCGCATAAGCCTCGTCAATTTCCTGGAGAAAGTATTGGTTGTTGGAACCATTGTTATGTGATGGCAGCTTTTCTCCAGCCAGATGCCGGGTAATAATCACTTCCGAATAGTCTTCCAGCGCATCATCAACTTCGTCATTGACTTCATCCATCAGGGTATAGTAAAACAATCCTGCCCATATGGTCAGGATAATGATCAAGGCAACAGACAATCGTCCTATGACGCGATAGAAGAGTTTCATAATCAATTATTCGTAATTAATTTGTAGCCGATGCCGTAAACGGCTTTGATTTCCGGACCGGCTCCGGCTTCTTTCAGTTTCTTCCGGAGATTCTTGATCTGAGCATAGATAAAGTCGAAGTTATCAACCTGGTCGATATGATCTCCCCATACTGATTCCGCCAATGTCTGCTTATTAATCAACCGGTTCGGGCGGTTAATAAAATAGAGTAGGATATCATACTCTTTCCGGCTTAAATCAACCGGCTGTTGATCTACCTTGACTTCAAACGTAGACGGGTTGACTTCTATGTTATCTAATGTAATCAGCTGTTCTCCTCCATGATTATTTCTGCGGATCACACTTTTGATCCGCGCATTCAGTTCTGCCAGATGAAAAGGCTTTGCCAGATAATCATCTGCTCCCAAATCCAGACCGGCTACCTTATCTTCCCATGAATCTTTAGCAGAAATGATAATGACATTTTCTTTCCGCCTTTCTTTCTTCAGTGATTCCAGGATTTGCAGGCCACTTCCTCCGGGAAGCATGATATCGAGCAAAATACAGTCGTAGTCATAGTCATCCAACTTGAGTAAGGCAGCCTGGTAATTATCGGCTGTCTCGACGACATACCGTTCCTTTTCCAAAGACTTTTTGATGATCTCCTGCAACGACGGGTCATCTTCTATAATTAATATCTTCATGTTATCACTTAATTGGGCAAAAGCAAATATAGCAAAAACTTTGGATTTATCTTTAAAATAACGGCAAGGAATATGACCAAACGGTAAATAGCAAGCCTCTGGTTTGGGTTAAACCAAAGCTGCTTGCTATTTACCGTTGGCCGAAGATTGTCAGGTTCTGTTTCTTTTTATCTTTTCATGATAGAAATAATTAACCAGTACCGGCTTGCCTTTTTCCGAACGGCCATAAGGCAAATCATTTACCCGATAAGGCAAGTTTTGCTGCGCCGCATATGTTGAAATCTCAGCCTCAAGCGACTTCCAATAATCCATCCGTTTCTGGTTATAGATTTCATCATACAAGGTAAATAGTGAGGGATGTTTCTCTTGTATATATTCCATAATACATCTTTTGAACTGTCCCCGCAGATTCAGATTTTCCAGCCAGATCAAATCTGCATAGTCTTTTACTTCTTCAATGATGGCTTTTACATCAGTGATGCCTGGGAAAATAGGAGATATGAAACATACCGTACGAAGACCTGCATCGTATACTTGCTTCATGGCCCGCAGTCTGCGTTCTATGCTTACGGCTTGATCCATATCTGCTCTGAACTGTTCATCAAGTGTATTGACCGACCAGGAAACCGTTACTTTATGAAACTGTTTAAGCAGGTCGAGATCGCGTAAAACAAGGTCTGAATTAGTACAGAACATGATCTCCGCATCAGTACCTTGTAGTTCTTCAAGCAAGTGGCGAGTACGTCGAAATTCTTCTTCGTAGGGATTATAGCCATCTGTTACTGAGCCAATGACAATTCGTTGTCTGTCATAACGGTGCGGATTGGTGATGGGTTTCCAATTCTTTACATCTAAGAATGTTCCCCATGGTTCTGTATGACCGGTAAACCGCTTCATAAACGAAGCATAACAGTATTTACAGGCATGCGGACAACCTACATATGGATTTACAGAATAACCACCGACAGGCAACGATGATTTGGTCATGACGTTCTGCACGTCTATTTGTTTAACTACCATCATAGCGTAATAATTTCTCCATCTTCAGGAATAATCAACCGGCTCATATCGACATGGCAATGTAAGGCTTCATTGCGTAAGATCGTACGAGAAGTTTGTCCGTGGTCAGTAGCATCCATGTGTACAGCTATCAGCTTAATGGAGTCAGAGATCTCGTTTAAGATCTGCATTACTTCATTTTCGTCAGGAATAATGCAGCCATCTGTTTTGGAAAACTCCGGAAATATTGCTCCTCCACAGTTAACTACAATATAGTCGGGTTTAAATTGTTCTACGGCCCTTCGGACACCAGTTTCCCATCTGCAGTCTCCCATAATATAAATGGTTGGACATTCATGGGCAGTCAATACATACCCTGAAACAGGTCCCATTATCTGTCCTATTTTCCCAAAACCGTGATTTCCAGGTATCCGGTAAATCATCAAGTTGTCCACAGCCCTGTTATCTTCTATCTTCTCAACCTTTGTAAAGCCTTCTTGTTCGATAAATTCTTTGTCCTGCGGTTGAAAGAACGGAATATCTGATGGTAAGTACCGTTTTACAGTCGGATCATAATGATCAATATGGTTGTGTGTAAGCAAAACCATGTCTAATCCCTTGGTGATTTCATCCATAGGCATAACAAGATGTACTCGTGGTGTCTTATATACGCCGAGAGCTGATTCTAACTCTCCCTTTCCTGCGAGCATAGGGTCAACGAGAATATTTTTCCCTCCATATTTAATTCTCAAAGTAGCATTACGTACCAGACGGATACATGTTTTCCCCTTTTCCATTGTGATTATATCTTTAATAATTACAGTTGCAAATTTCGACAGATTGGTCTGATTGCTTTATGCCTTAAATTATGGAATATATGCCCTTTTGATAAAGAGAAATAGTACCTTTGTAAAAAGGTCGATTTATGAAAGAGATTATCAATCCGGAAAAACTGGTCAGCGTCCCATTCAGCAAAACTGATTGCGGAGTTGATTTTTATATCAATACCGGGAAAAGCGTGGATATCAGTGGTGTATTAACCGAATATAAACGGTTCAGAACAGATTTCTTCTGCTTCTTTTTCTTCCGCAAGGCAAATGGCTTTTTGCTGTTAAACTTTCGGAAGATTGATTTACGGGATGACATGATCCTGCTTCTTTCGCCTCATCAGAAACAAGAATGGCATGTTGATGAAGCTGCGTTGGATTATACTTTCCTTATCTTCCGCGAAGACTTCATGCGCACATTCATCGCCGACAAATTCTTTGTCTATCGTTTACTTTACTGTTATCAGACAGATACTCCTCCATATTTATATTATTCATCCGAGGAACAGGCTGAATATATTCGCTTGCTTGAGAAGATAAAACAGGAATTATTGCATCCTGTCGCTGATTCGTATAACCTGATAGTGTCTGTACTTTATTATCTGTTGGTGATAATTAACCGTGCTTATGCTACTGCCTACCAATTACCTGTGGAAGTTCCTAAAAACAATTATGCGTTTCAGTATAAGGATTTACTCGAACAACACATACATACGATGCAACGTGTTCAGGAATATGCCGATATGCTTCACATCAGCCGTATATCACTGAATTCGGCCGTCATGGCACAATTTGGCGTTTCGGCTACGCATTTATTAAAACAACGCCTGCTTGAAGAACTGAAGAATGAATTATTGTTCTCCGACCGTACAATCAGTCAATTGGCAGATGATTTCTGTTTTTCCGATCCCAGCCATTTGATGCGGTTCTTTAAGCAACAGACAGGAAAGACTTTCAAGCAGTATTTACACGACTATCAAAATGGAATATATGAATAAAAAAAGCCAGCCCCGAAAGGCCGGCTTTCTGTTATCTGATTGATATCCTTATTATCAATGGCATAACATTTCTGGAGTGATCGCTGTAAATTCAGCAGCATCCGACTTGCGAAGCTTGATGCTTCCGTCGTTCCAGTTAGATGGCCAGCCACCGATGATATGACCTAAGAACACCGCTTTGATTTCATGTAATCCCTTTGCCAAAGCAACTGAATTGTCATGACGGGAGAAGCGTTTTACTTCACCGCCATTGTTAACCAACAACTTGCCGTCGATCCAGACTTCTTCCAAATCAGATGAAATGAAATAAACACCGTCTTCCGGAATATTTACATAACCTGTTGCTACAGCTGCATATTGGTTAACACCACGCATCGATTCAGATGTTTCAACCACCGAACGGATTTCCTTCAGGTCTTTGATAACCGATTTCTTCGTTTCCTTCTTGGCTGCTTCCAGTTCCTTCACATTCAGATACATGCCATCTGTTACTTCCATATTCAGGCCCGGAGTTGTTTGAGCGACTTCCTTGGCAGGGGCCAGCGACTGCTTTTCTACCTGAATCGTACGGATCGGACTCATTTTACCTGAAGGCAATACCGAAGCAATCTTCAAGGTTGTAGTTTCGCTGATTTCAATCGGAGCCGTGTAGGCTGTTGAAGCCGGAGTCGGTTCGCTGCCATCCAAGGTATAAACCATCTTGATCGGACGGGTTGTCTTGAATTCCAGCGAAGCCTTGTCGGTAAATGCTACGAAGTTGCATGAACCGTTCGGCTGTTCAGGCAGCGGAATATGGTAATTGATAGCATGACCATCCAGGCGGACATAAGCGTTCTCGATACGACGTTCGAAGTCCTTATAATCTTTCCGGTCCAGATTCGTCCAACCAATTTCAGCAACGGCCAGAATACGTGGGAAAATCATATAATCGCGTTTGGCTTCATCATACATGTATTCAGACCATGTATTTCCCTGAACACCCAAAATATAATCGCTTTTTCCCATCGCAGCCAATGTATCCGGTATCGGATTATAGCTGTATGTCTTTTCCAACAACGTATAACCGCCAATTGTCACCGGTTCAATCTTCGGATCGCCCTGGTAAGCATCCAGGTACATGCCGTTTCCGCCCGGAGTCATGATAACGGTATGATCCATCAAAGCGGCAGCAATACCACCTTCTTCACCGCGCCATGACATCACTGTTGCCGAAGGAGCCAGACCGCCTTCCAGGATTTCATCCCAACCGATAATCTTTTTACCTTTGGTCTCCAGGTATTTTTCCATACGCTGGATAACATAACTCTGCAGTTTTTCTTCTGCCGAGTGTTTTCCGTCAGCTTTCAGTCCTTCCGCTTTGATACGTTTCTGACAGAGCGGACAGTTCTTCCAGCTGGTCTTCGGACATTCATCTCCTCCGATATGGAAATATTCACTCGGGAAAAGAGGGACCATTTCATCGATCACATCCTGCAGGAAAGTAAACATATCTTCCTTGCCCGGACACATTACGATATCTTCAACGCCCCAGATGATACGCGGAGTTCCCGGCTCACCTTTACAAGACAAATTCGGATAAGCCGCAATAGCTGCCATTTCATGTCCCGGCAATTCCAGTTCCGGTACGACCGTAATGAAATGGTCGGCCGCATATTTCACAATATCCTTTATTTCTTCCTGCGTATAATATCCACCATATTCGGTTCCTTCGCCGTCGATACGCTTCGAACCGATCTCAGTCAGTTTCGGATACTTCTTGATCTCAATACGCCAACCCTGGTCGTCTGTCAAATGCCAGTGGATACGGTTGATCTTGAACAACGACAGGACGTCAATGTATTTCTTGACATTCTCAGCCGGCATGAAATGACGGCAAGGGTCCAGCATAATACCACGGTAACCGAAGCGAGGAGCATCTTTTATGCTGACAGCAGGAGCTTGCCAGGCTATTCCGTTTACCTTCGACGGGCTTTCAATCTCGGCCGGCAATAATTGCAGGAATGACTGCATGCCATAGAACAGACCTTGCGTCGTTTTGGCTACAACCTTGACGGCATCTTTCGATACTTCCAATGAATAACCCTCGTCGTTGGGCACATCGAGAGACGAATCTAACGACAACAGGATATTGCCCTTTTCTGCCACCTGAATGTCCAGACCGGTTGACGTTCTCATCTTTGCCGCAAAGAATTCGGCAATTGTCTTTGCTTCCGGACTTACTGCCGTGATAGCCGTATGGCTGTTCAAACGGAAGAATCCATCTTGCTGAACCAGGCTTTGTGGAGTAGGGATGATGTTGATTCCCTGGTTGTACGACTTCACTTCGCCCTGGGGTTCAGCACAGGAAGCTAAAAAACATAAGGCCATACCGGCACAAAATGTTGCTAAAAGCTTCTTCATGTTACTGTGTTTTTTGAGATATTTAAAAGTTGTTTGAGTATTACCAAGCAAAAATAGGATATTCTTTCATGATGCTGTTTACCTTTTCGCGAACGGCTGTGATCGTCTTGTCGCATTCAGGTGCTGCCAAAACAGTATCAATCATCTCCACAATCTCACCCATCAACGGCTCTTTCGCGCCACGAGTCGTAATAGCAGGCGTACCAACACGAATACCAGAAGTCTGGAATGCCGAACGGCTATCAAACGGAACCATATTCTTGTTGACCGTGATATCAGCCGATACCAAAGCCTTCTCCGCCACCTTTCCTGTCAGGTCCGGGAACTTCGTACGCAAGTCAATCAAGATGCTATGGTTGTCTGTACCATCCGAGATAATCTTATAACCCTTATCCATGAAAGCTTGTGCCATCGCGGCCGCATTCGCCTTGACCTGGCTCTGATAAACCTTATACTCCGGCTCCAAAGCCTCACCGAAAGCAACAGCCTTAGCAGCGATCACATGCTCCAGCGGACCTCCCTGAATACCTGGGAATACGGCAGAATCCAATAGCTGCGACATCTTCTTGATAACACCTTTCGGAGTCTTCTTACCCCAAGGATTATCAAAGTCTTTACCTAACAAGATAATACCGCCACGAGGACCACGCAAAGTCTTGTGTGTAGTTGATGTTACGATATGGGCATATTCCAAAGGATTGTTCAACAAACCAGCAGCGATCAAACCTGCGGGATGCGCCATATCAATCATCAATAAGGCACCAACCTTATCCGCGATCTCACGCATCCGTTTGTAATCCCAGTCACGAGAATAGGCAGAACCACCACCAATGATCAATTTCGGCTTCTCACGCAAAGCGACCTCTTCCATCTGGTCGTAATCAACCCGACCAGTTTCCTCCTTTACATTATATTCCGTAGCACGATAAAGCACGCCAGAACTATTTACTGGAGAACCATGAGACAGGTGACCTCCATGAGAAAGGTTCAATCCCAAAAACGTATCACCCGGATTCAAAACAGCGAAGAATACTGCCGCATTAGCTTGAGCTCCTGAATGAGGCTGTACATTCGCCCACTCAGCGTTGAAAATCTTCTTCAAACGCTCGATAGCGATTGTCTCACTTTGATCGACGACCTCACAACCTCCATAATAACGATGACCAGGATAACCTTCCGCATATTTGTTCGTCAAGCAGCTACCCATAGCCTGCATAACCTGATCACTGACAAAATTCTCAGAAGCGATCAACTCAATTCCCTTCAACTGACGTTGATGCTCTTTCTCAATAATGTCAAAAATGACGTTGTCTCTTTTCATTCTCAATTAAATTAATAGATTCATATTTGTAAAAAACGGACAAGAACAACTCTGCGTCCATCACCACTTCGTGACTGTCACATTTCTGAACTGTACGTCTTTTCCCTCACTTTGAAGACCAATAAAACCTTCTTTGACCTTATTGGTTCCCGTATTTTGGTAAACTCCGTTAATGTAAACCGTTATCGTTCCATCCTTAACGAAGATATTAGCCTCATTCCACTCACCAGCAGGTTTCTCACTCGACTCAGCATGTTTCTTGACAACAGGAAAATCTGGACGAGGAACACCCGGACGAGAGAAATACTCTACCAAATCTGAACCGCCAAGCAATACGAAATCTCCAGCGTCACCAGCATGAAGTTGGCACTCTATTCCATTAGGAAATGGATTCTTAGGATCAGCAATCAACAAGAAAATACCACTGTTTGATTCCCCATCCGGCCAACGCCATTCCACATGCAACTTATAATTAGAATACTTCTCCTTCGTGTACATATAACCAAAAGGATTACCCTTAATATGTATCACGCCATCACGAACAGAAAAAACCTGATCGGCCGGAACAGAATTCTTATCCACCACGAAGTTCCAGTTTGAGAGATCCTTCCCGTTAAATAACTTCTCAGCCTTTTGCGCAAGAGCCTCTCCCGAGAATGCGAAACTACTCAATGCCAACGCAGCTAATAAAAACATTTTTTTTCTCATGGTAAACTATATATAATTAGGTAAAATCAATCAACAATCAATTTACGATAACGTACACGCTTCGGTTCCTCATACCCAACAGATTTCCGTTTATATTCCTCATAATCCGAATAACTGCCCTCATAAAAAACAACATTCGAATCACCCTCAAACGAAAGGATATGTGTACAAATACGGTCCAAGAACCATCGGTCGTGCGAAACAACAACCGCACAACCCGCAAAATTCTCCAATCCCTCTTCCAGCGCACGAAGCGTATTGACATCAATATCGTTAGTCGGCTCATCAAGCAATAAGACATTCGCATCCGCCTTCAATGTCAAAGCCAAATGCAAACGATTCCTCTCTCCACCAGATAAGACGCCACACAATTTCTCCTGGTCAGATCCAGCGAAATTGAATTTCGACAAATAGGCTCGACTATTAACCTCTTTGCCTCCCATACGAATAAATTCCTGACCACCGGAGACAACCTGATAAACAGTCTTATTCGGATCTATATCCTTATGCGTCTGATCCGCATAACCGATTTTCACGGTTTCACCAACCTCAAAACTGCCCTTATCGATAGACTCTTGTCCCATAATCATCTTGAAAAGGGTTGTCTTTCCGGCACCATTAGGACCGATTACTCCCACAATACCATTAGGCGGCAAAACAAAATTCAAATCGTCAAACAGCAATTTCTCACCAAAGGCTTTCGCCACATGATGCGCCTCAATCACCTTATTACCCAAACGCGGGCCATTCGGGATAAAGATCTCCAGTTTTGCTTCCCTTTCCTTTTGGTCCTCATTCAGCAATCGCTCATACGAATTCAAACGAGCCTTACCCTTAGCTTGACGGGCCTTAGGCGCCATATTGATCCACTCCAACTCACGCTCCAATGTCTTACGACGCTTGCTTGCCTGCTTTTCTTCCTGAGCCATACGCTTGGTCTTTTGATCCAGCCATGAGGAATAATTGCCTTTCCAAGGAATACCCTCCCCACGATCCAACTCAAGAATCCAGCCTGCCACATGATCAAGGAAATAACGATCATGCGTAATACAAATCACCGTTCCACTGTATTGTTGCAAATGTTGTTCCAACCAATCAATTGATTCTGCGTCCAAGTGGTTGGTAGGCTCATCAAGCAACAACACGTCCGGTTGTTTCAACAGCAAACGACATAAAGCGACACGACGGCGCTCGCCTCCCGAAAGCGTATCCACGACCTGATCCTCCGGCGGACAACGCAATGCGTCCATCGCCCGTTCCAGCCGGCTTTCCAGATTCCAGGCATCCATAGCATCAATCTTGTCTTGTAATTCCGACTGCTTATTTATCAATGCCTCCATCTTATCCGGATCCTCAAGCACCTCAGGATCGCCAAAGCGCTCATTTACCTGTTCATATTCCTTTAATGTATCCACTATCTCTTGGACACCTTCCTGAACAACCTCTTTAACGGTCTTTCCAGGCTCCAATTTCGGATCCTGTTCCAAATAACCAACCGAATAACCCGGAGAAAACACGACTTCTCCCTGATATTCCTTATCAATTCCCGCAATAATCTTCAACAATGTTGATTTTCCGGAACCATTCAAACCAATAATACCAATCTTGGCTCCATAGAAAAACGAGAGGTATATGTTTTTGAGCACTTGCTTCTGGGGCGGAAAGGTCTTGCTTACGCCCACCATTGAAAATATGATCTTTTTGTCGTCTGCCATTTCCAGAAGTAAAAACTTATTGATACATTATATATTAAATAAGGATAACCAACGAAAATACCTCGCTGGCTATCCTTTATTCTCATTCTATTATTTAATGTAGGTTTCCATGAATTTCGCCTTTGGCGCAGGAGAGATTGTCACCCCTTTCGTATCTGCCGGCATCAAAACCGTTTGTCCTTGATGCACGAAAATCTCATTTCCTTTATCCTCCATACAGAAAAAAACGACAAATGAATCCAGATCCTTGAAAACGCCCCTCATGGTCGCATCAACATCCATCAAGTTAGTCGTAAAGTATTTGCAGTTAGCCAACTCAATCGTCGCATTCGTATGTGCTTTGTAATGTGTCCGATAATCGGGATACAAAGTATAATCGATCGCATCTTTAGCCAACTCCGTATGCAGTTCACGAGTATTTCCATTCGCGTCTTTACGGTTATAATCGTAAATACGATAAGTGATATTACTTGTCTGTTGAATCTCCGCAATGAAACAACCAGCTCCAATCGCATGTACCCGACCGGCAGGCAAGAAGAAAACATCACCCTCATTTACATTATACCGCTGCAATACATCCATAATCGTATTGTCCTGAACTCTCTTTACATATTCATCCGCATCAATCTGCTTAGAAAAACCAGAATAGAGAGAAGCGTCTTTCGTCGCTTTGATCACATACCACATTTCAGTCTTTCCAAATGAATTGTGGCGGGCTTTCGCCAGTTCATCATCAGGATGTACCTGAATAGAAAGATTATCTCGTGCGTCAATAAACTTAATCAATAAAGGAAATGTCGTTCCAAAACGATCGATCACCTCTTGACCCATCAATTGGGCTCCA